>NZ_DCEA01000081.1:2020-11500 GCF_002316705.1 Syntrophomonas sp. UBA1041 | reverse complement strand
GGGGAGTAAGCCTCCCCCTTTTCTATTACCACAAGGTTTATTTATCAGGCTTTAATTAGAGGAGTGAATCGAGATGCCAAGTAAGATACCTGTACAGCTGCCCAGCGGTTATATGGAATTTTTCTCCAGCCTTGAATCCTGGCAGAATGAACAACAGATCAAGCTTCAAGCCGCTGTGGACGTGGAAAAAGCCGAAGAACCGCAGCGAAAGATCGCCAAACACCGCCGGCCTTTGATTATCACCACCGGACTGCAAATCGACCCTGTTTTATACCGGCAAGTGCTGGATGATTTGTTGGTTTTTCTAATTAAACAGCGTCCTGATATAGCATCTAATCTGGAAATAATACAAAAAGAGGTTCCCGATTTCAACTTTCCTGTGCTGATTGCCCGGTTGATTGAGCAAGATATGGATTATCTGGAACAACTGGCTCATTCACTCAAGATATCCCCGGAGCTGTTTATATTCGCACTGGATCATGCCATCAGACCCTTCCTGCGTGTATATGCAGCTCATTATCAGGCCGATATATTAGAGCACACTTACCAGAACTGGGATCTGCCCACTATCTGCCCGATATGCGGCAGCAGATCACATTTCAGCCGCCTGCGCGCTGAGGACGGAAGGCGTTTCATGTTCTGTGACCGTTGCTTTATTGAATGGGAAACCCGCTACCTGGAATGTGTACATTGCGGTAATGATGAACCGGGCAAAATCAATTATATCTCTGTGGAAAATGATACTTCCAATCAGTTATATACTTGTGAAAAATGCCGGGGGTACTTGAAAACATATGACGAGCGTCCCTCCGGATTGCCTACCGACTTGTTCCTGGCCAACATTCAGACTATATATCTGGATTTGTTGGCTGAAGAAAAAGGATACAGCAATCACAACAATGATTGGAGCAACAAATAGATTATGAAATAAAAAGGTACAGGTGCGTTCCGTCTCGGGAGCAAAAAACCTGTACCTTTGTTATACCTTTTTACAATAGCCGGAATCTGTCTACTATGAAGCGGGCAATTTCCAGGTCCTGATCAAATCCGAAGCAGGGAATCCCGTCATTGACCTGGCGGTCGGATACACGCCCGATAAGATTGGGGAGATCTGGCAACAGGTCTCCGGTAGCCTGGCGTACCACCTCGATTTTTGGATATGGCCCGGTTTTATAGCCTTCGGTAATCACCAGGTCGGCATCAGCCTTAACCTCATCATATATATCGCTAAGATTTCTTTCTATTCTCTCCCGGCGATAGCGCAAGGACATTTTTGGAGAAGATGCGTATACCAAACCCGAACCGGCTTGATAAAAGCGCTCGGAGTCCTTTTCAACCGGCAAATCGAAGCCATGCTGAGAATGTTTTATTACTGCGGTACGGATATTCCAGAGAGTCAGATGACGGATCACCTTAACCAATAGGGTGGTCTTACCGCTGTTGTGATGTCCTACAAATGATATGGCTGGAACCAATGAGCTACCCCTTTCTTTACAATCCGTTCGGTATACGCCCTATCGACTGATTAAATCGCGGGCTATGGCCTTACATTTGTTCAAAACCTCCTGCTCATCAAATTTGGTAATCCGGCGGTGCTCCATGATGATTTGGCCATCGACGATCACGGTATCAACATCCGCGGCCTGACCCGAATAAATGATATTGGCCAGGATATCGTAACGTGGAATCATATGAGCCGCGGTGAGGTTGACCATTATCATGTCGGCCTTGTACCCGGGTTTTAAGATCCCTATCTGGTCATCCCAACCCAGGGCTCGAGCACCCAGGGCAGTTCCCATTTCCAGGGCCTGATAAGCAGGCAACACTGTGGGATCCATACTGTTGACTTTATGCAGCAAGGCACAGCTGCGCATCTCCTCTAGCATATCCAGATTATTATTGCTGGAAGCCCCATCCGTTCCTAATCCTACCGCAATCCCAGCCCTTAGCATGGCTGGAACCGGTGCGACTCCGCTGGCCAGCTTCATGTTGCTTTCCGGATTGTGGGCTACACCGACCCTGTTCTGCTGCAAAATGGCAATGTCATCATCACTCACGTGCACACAGTGGGCGGCCAGTGTAGGGCGGGTGAAAACGCCATTTTCAAGCATCAGTTTTACCGGCGAGACTCCGTATTGCTTTACGATGTCTTCCATCTCTTGACGGGTTTCGGAGATATGTATATGTATGCCTACCTCAAGCTCTTCTGCCAAGGCCACTACTTGTTTAAGATATTCCGGGGGACAGGTATACGGAGCGTGAGGTCCCAGGGCGAAACGAATGCGTCCTTTAGCGGCGCCATGCCATTGAGCCACCAGTTTGCGGCTGTCATCCAGGGCCGACTGACTTTCCGGGGAAACACCGATCATGCCCCGGCTCAAGACCGCGCGAATCCCTGAAGTTTCCACCGCCCGGGCGGCCTGACTCATGAAAAAATACATATCATTGAAAGTAGTGGTGCCGGATTTGATCATTTCCACTATGGCCAGCATGGTGCCCCAATAGATGTCCTCGCCATTGAGTTTGGCTTCCAGGGGCCAGATCTTGGTGGAGAGCCATTCCATCAGAGGCAGGTCATCGGCATAACCCCTGAGCAGGGTCATGGCGGCATGGGTGTGGGTATTGACCAAACCCGGCAGCACCACCTGCCCGCTGCCATCGATAATTCGCTCATAACTCCCCTGAGGAGCTGCGCCCGAACCCATCCGGTCGATGACATCATCGGCTATGATCAGATATCCCTTCTCTATTAAACTGTCTTCACCGCTCATAGGGAGAATAGCTACATTCTCTATCATTAAATTCGACATTTACCTAACCTCCTTCAGCCCTCAATCCAATTAGCCGGGTCAAATCCCATCTAGTCATTAACTGTTATTTCTTTTGTCCGTACTTCTGGAACCCTGCATGAAGCAAATTGACCTCATCTTCGGGCAGCCCCTGAAGCGGCCCCAGCATACGGGCATAGAGCCCCACCTGCGCGGTCTGTTCGATCACATAGCATATCCTCAAAGCCTGAGCCATACTGCCCCCAACCCCGATCACGCCATGATTTGACAACAAAGCGGCACAACCCTTCTCCCCAAGTGTTTTAACGGTGTATTCAGCCAGCTTGCGGGTGCCGGTCCGCGCATAAGGAACAACTGCAATTTCATGGCCGATGGCCTGAGCGGTTTCCTCCAATATGACCGGAATGGGGATTCCAGCCACGGCAAAGGCAGTCGCAAATGGACTGTGGACGTGTACTATCGCCTGTACATCCGGTCTGGCCAGGTATATAGCCAGATGCAGGGGAGTCTCGCTGGAGGGACGGAACTTCCCTTCTATTACCTGCCGATTGTAATCCACCACCACCATATCCTCCGGGGTCAGGACGGCATAGTCCATACCGCTGGGGGTGATGACGAAGCCCTCGGTCTCAGTGGCCCGGGCGCTCACATTGCCCCAGGTTCCGATTACCATGCCGCTGCTTGAAATCTCCCGGGCCGCCTCCAGAACCTGGCGCCTCACTTCCATGGAACTAAACATGACGTCACCGCCCTTCCTTGAGCTTGCGTAAGCCATCCGCAAACGGGGCTCTAATAACGCCGCCTTCGGTTATTATGCCGGTGATCAAGTGCTGTGGGGTCACATCAAAAGCGGGGTTGAATACTTTCACCTCCGGAACCGTAAGGTAGGCGTCCGCACACCGTCTGACCTCATCCTCATGGCGTTCTTCAATGATGATAGCCCCTCCGTCGGGCAAGCTGATATCGACGGTAGATGAAGGTGCGGCTACGTAAAATGGGATCTGATGGTACTGGGCCAAAACCGCCAGAGAAAAAGTGCCGATTTTATTGGCTGTGTCGCCATTGGCGGCAATGCGGTCGGCGCCAACAATTATGGCGTCCACTTTCCCCAGCTGCATGGTGTAGGCGGCCATACTGTCGGTAATCAATGTTACCGGGATATGATCCTGCATTAATTCCCACACGGTCAGCCGGGCCCCCTGCAGAACCGGGCGGGTCTCGCAGGCCCACACCATATCGACTTTATTGCGGGCGGCCGCTGAACGGATCACCCCCAGGGCGGTCCCATATCCACAGGTTGCCAGAGTGCCGGCATTACAAATCGTCATCACCTGCGCCCCCGCAGGAAGAAGAGCTTCCCCATTTTCTCCAATGGTCCTATTAACGGCTATATCCTCTGCACACATCTTCTGGGCTTCATTGAGCAACAGTGCCGCCACTTCGCCCCGGGCCTGATGACGGTGCTGCAGGTACAGCTGCTCCATGCGCTGCAAGGCCCAGAAGAGATTGACTGCGGTCGGCCTGGTGGAGGCCAGCAAATCCCTGGTCTTATAGAAATGAGCATCCATTTCTGCCGGGGAGCCGTTATAGCGCCGCATCCCCAGGGCCAGTCCGAAAGCCGCCACCACACCGATAAGCGGTGCGCCGCGTACCTTCATGGAACGGATAGCCGCAGCCACCTCCTGCGGCGTATGGCAAGGCGCGAATACCACCTCCCCGGGCAGCTTACTCTGGTCCAATACCACCACGGCTTCATTATCAAAGCGCACCGTCGCGATCATAGCTTGACCTCTATTTCCTCAAGGATGCGCGCACAATCGCATTCTTTAGCCTGCTTTTCAATTAACAGGGTGCTCTCCAGCAAAAGCTGGCGTACCGAGGCGGTGTTGTTCTTCATAACTTCATACACTTCACTATGGGTTAAAATAGTTGGCGAAATGCCGGCGGCAAAATTGGTGATGGTAGCCACAGTAGCGTAACACATTCCCAATTCCCTGGCCAGGCAGACCTCGGGGACACTGGTCATCCCCACCACATCTCCGCCTAAGAGTTTATACACCGAAATTTCCGCTGCGGTTTCGAAGCGCGGACCCTCGGTGCATACATACACCCCGCCGTTGCTGACCTGATACTGCAGGCCATTGGCGGCTTCCATTACGGCAGACCTCAGCCGGGGGCAATAGGGCACGGTCATATCACAGTGCACCACCCCCATATCCCCGCCTTCATATAAAGTAGCGGGACGTGATTTGGTGAAGTCCAGGAACTGGTCTACCAGGACGAAATGGCCGGGCTTAAAATCATAGTTCAAGGATCCTACTGCAGCTGTAGCCAGGATATTTCTGACCCCCAGTTTGTACAAAGCCAATATGTTGGCGCGGTAATTCACCAGATGCGGGGGCACACTGTGTTTAGCCCCATGTCTGGGAATAAAGGCCAATTCCACTCCTTTGTAACTGCCTACAGTGACCGCAACTACTCCAAATTTGGTTTGCTGAAGGACCTCGCGGCGATTTTCCAGGGCATCTGGGCTGTATATGCCGGTGCCTCCGATGATGGCTGCTTTAATCAAGTAAATTCCTCCTCACAGATAGCTTATTAGGATTGAGCATTTGTATTATCAGTGTCAAACAAGGCCTGAGCGAATAAATTAGGGTCGAAATCCCTCAAATCATCCAGAGTTTCCCCAATTCCGATCAGCTTGACCGGCAGTTCCAGCTCCCTGGCGATGGCCAGGACTATGCCTCCTTTGGCAGTGCCATCCAGCTTGGTGAGAACAATGCCGGATACACCGGTAGCTTCCTGAAAGATACGGGCCTGACTTATTGCGTTCTGACCGGTGGTGGCGTCTAATACCAGCAAGACCTCTTGTGGTTCTTGCCCAATTTCCCTCTCGATAATCTTTCTTACTTTAGCCAGCTCTTTCATTAGATTGGTCTTATTCTGCAGTCGCCCTGCGGTATCTATTATGAGGATATCCGCCTGGCGTGCCCGGGCGGCATTGATGGCGTCATAAACCACCGCACCAGGGTCGGACCCTTCGCGATGCTTGATCAGTTCCACCCCCACCCGATCAGCCCATATCTGCAGCTGATCGATGGCTGCGGCTCTGAAGGTGTCCGCAGCCGCCAGGATTACGTTTAAGCCCTCTTGTTTGAAACGATAGGCCAGTTTAGCGATCGAGGTGGTTTTTCCGGCGCCATTTACCCCTACGACCAGGATGATAGCCGGTTTAAGCCCGTCCAGATTGAGGGGCTGTGTATTCTGCAGCAGAAGGGCCACCTCTTCGCGAATTAAGGCCAGGACCTCATGGGAGTCATGGATGCGCTGCTTTTTGGCGGCCAGCCTAATCTTTTCCACCAACTCCACCGAGGTGTTCATGCCCACATCGGCCTGTATGAGTATTTCTTCAAGTTCTTCCCAGAATTCCTCATCCAGCTTGCGGGTGTTCTTTACCAATTCCTGTATTTTCCCGGCCAGATTCTCCCGGGTCTTGCTCAAACCCTGTTTAAATTTCTGCAGAAAGTTAAACCGAAGCTTGCCGTTTTCTTTCTCGGGGTATTTCGGCTCCTCAGGCTGATCACCGGCTGTGCCGGTTTCCTCTTCCGCTCCCGAAGCTTCTTTTTTGGAGAAGGGTTTGATAAGATTCAGAAAACCTTCCCTTTCAGAATCCAGGCCATCCGCTGCCCCTGCTGTCATCGTCCGGCCACCAGCGGCCAGGCCGGTTTCCGTTTCCTGCGGGGGCGTTTCCTTTTTGGCGAAGGGATTGATGCGGTTCAAAAACCCGTTCTTCTCGGGCTCCGGGGCTTCCGCCAGCTTTTCCGTCCCTGTCTCGGGCGCCGCCGTTTCACCGGGCGGGGTTTTCTTTTTGCGATTGAAAAGCGACATGGTCTCATCCTTTCAGTTTCGATGTAATCAGGTTTAGCCCGCTTTACTGGGTACATCCTCCAAAGACAGAGTGTATACCCCGCTGATCCCTTTTTCAGCCATGGTTATCCCGTATATAGTATTGCCACATTCAATGGTGGTCTGTCGATGGGTTACCACAATAAACTGGGTCTCCCGGCATATGCCCTGCAGGAAGCCGGTAAATCGTATCAGATTGGTTTCATCCAGGGCGGCGTCGATTTCATCCAGTAAGCAGAATGGAATCGGTTTAAGGCGAATCAAAGCGAATAAAAAGGCGATACAGGTCAAGGCCCGCTCTCCGCCCGATAATAAATTCAGCGACTGAATCCGTTTGCCGGGTATTTTTACCTCAATGTCTACGCCTGCCTCCAGGCCGCTGGCTCCGGTTTCAACCATCAGGCGTCCCTCCCCGCCGTTGAACATCTCCGCAAAAGTCCGGGCAAAACTCTGGTTGGCCTGAGTCATGAACTTGTTGAAGTCGAGCGACATGAGACGTTCGGTTTCGGCCAGCAGATTCAACAGTGATGAGCGGGCCTCCCCCAGGTCGAGATATTGCTGTTCAATAAAGCCCAGTTTGCTCTCCAGAGCCTGGGATTCCTCAATTGCTGAGATATCCACCATTCCCAGGGCTTCAAGGTTTTCTTTGAGAACTCCCAGCTCTTGCTTGATGCTGCGCAGCTCGGCTGCTCTCATCGCTTTAAGGTCGATTTCCGGAATCGGGGTTTCGCCCAGCTTTTCGCTCCACTGAAGATGCAGGCCCGAAAACTCGGTCTCCAGTCGGGCCAAATTGAGTTCCTGCTGGCGAATGACTTGTTCCAGCTTTTCAATTTCTGCCGATACCGGCCCCAGGCCGGCTTTGAGCTGGCCGACATCGGTTCTGCATTGGATTTCTCTGCTTTTCAAGACTTCCAGCTTCTCCCGCTTAGCTTCGGCCTCCAGCACCGCCTGGGATATTTCCTGTTCAAGGCTGCCGGTTCTGCGGGTTTCCGCCTCGGTATCGTTCTGCAACCGCTCCAGCAAGTCCTGGGCCTCCTGGCGGGACTGCCGATAAGAGCCCTGAACCGCTTCAAACTGCAGCAGGTTCTTATGCTGGTTGTCCAACTCCCTCTTTTTCATGTGTAGTTGTTCATGATAGGATGAAGAACGCTCGCGCAACACCTCGAGATCCTGCCTTAGTCTGACCAAGGTCTCCTTCTGTTCTTCCAACTGGCTGGAATCAGCCTGCTGTTGCAGCTGTAAAGCCTGCCACTGTTGTTTCAAGCCGGTCACGTCCTGTTCTATTTGCAGCGATTGCTCATCTATACTTGCTATATCACGGCTGGCTTCCTGGCGCTGTTGCTGAAATTTGTGCATATGGTCAGCCGCGGTTTTTATCTGGGTTTCAAGCCATTCCTTTTTGAGAGTATACTCAATATGCTGCTTTTTCAAGCCGGCGGTTTGCAGATCAACAGCCTCTAATTCGGAGCGGGCTGAAGCCAGTGCCTGCTTGAGTTGGTTCATCCCGGACTGCTGGGCCAGCAATTCGGCCTCCAGCCTGTTCTCTTCTGCCCGGCGCTGCAGACGGCTGGGGCCGCGGTCAGCTGCGGTTCCGCCGCTCATAGCCCCGCCGGGGTTGATGATATCCCCTTCCAGGGATACCAGTGTCCAGGGATAATTTATCTTTTTATAGGCCTGCATCCCGCTGTGCAGGTTTTCCACCACCAACACCCTCCCTAGCAGATACTCCAGGACCACGCGGTACCTGGACAGACACTGCACCAGGCGGTCAGCGCTGCCCATCACCCCTTTAACGGCCAGGGACTTTTTTACCACCTCTTCAGGCACCCTGCGCAATCGCAGGCTGTCCAGAGGCAGGCAGGTGACGCGGCCCGCGCGCCGGCTCTTGAGGCGCTCAATAACCAGGCGGGCGTCATGGCTGCTCTCCACTACTATGTTTTCCAGGCTTCTCCCCGCGGCGATGTCAATTGCGGTCTCCAGCCCCGGGGGCACTTCCAGGATTTCCCCCACTATCCCCAGAATCCCGCCCAGCTCCCCGTCATGGGCCCATTTCATCACGGCTTTTACCCCGGGTGCATAGCCGCTCAGGTTTTCGCGCATACTCCGCAGACTCTCCAAACGGGTGCCCTGCTGGTCGATTTGCTTTTGCTGCTGCTGAATCAGCCCTTCCGCTTCTGTCACTTTCCGCGCCGCTTCGGCTCTGGCTTCCCCGGCCAGCCCGATGGAGGCATGGAGATGCTCCAGCTGCTTTTCGATTTGCTCCATTTCCTCATGGTACCGGGCTTGTTCTTGGCCTGCCTCTTTCAGCTGGCGGTCAAGCTGTTCATACTGCGTCTCCAGTCTAAACCTGCGTTCGCGGCTTTTCAGCAAGCGCTCCTGTTGCTCCTGTATAGCGTTTTTGACTCTGGTCTCCCGCTGGGTATACGCGAATAAATGCGCTTTGTGTTCTTCAAAGAGCTTGGCTTTTAGGGCCAGGGACTGCTCCAGGTCGCAGGCATCCTTTTCTATCTGCACACACTGCTGTTCCAGCTCCTCACACAACAGCTGCTGCTGGTTATAATCCTCTCTGTTGATAAGCAGATCCTGGTCGATCTTGTTTAACTGGGCGGCATATTTGGCGGCATCAGCCAGGGCCGCCTTAAGTCTTTCCCGGTAATTGGCAATGCGTTCCTGGCTTAATTGCAAGGCTGAGCGCAGTTCGGCAATATGGGCTTGAATATCATATAACTCTTGTGCGGCGTTTTGTTCTTCCAAACGCAGGCCTTCCAGTTCCAGCTCCCGTTCC
>NZ_DCEA01000081.1:0-1809 GCF_002316705.1 Syntrophomonas sp. UBA1041 | reverse complement strand
GTTCCAGCTCCCGTTCCTGCAATTGTTTGGCCTGTTCGAGCTGCTGCCGGTGCAGAGCTCTGAGGCTCTGTTTGCGTTCCGCAAGATCGGCCTGGCGAGTGCACTGATCTTTTTCCAGCCGGTTGAGCTCATATGCCATCAGGGTTTTTTCCAGGATATCGGCTTGTTCTTTGCAGCTCAAGTATTGCCTGGCCTTTTCCGCCTTTTGCTGCAGTTCCAGGCTGCGCTCCCGCATTTCCGCCAGCAGATCTGCCAAGCGGGTCAGGTCCTGAGCGGTATCCAGCAGGCGCCGGTTCACTTCTTCACGCTGCTGCCGGTATTTTATTATCCCCGAGGCTTCCTCCAGGATAAGGCGGCGCTCCAGGGCTTGTGCATTCAAAAGCTGATCCAGCTCACCCTGACTGATGATGGCATAGCCTTTCTTGCCCAAACCGGTGCCGGCAAACAGATCGTGCACATCCTTCATGCGCACCCGGGTACGATTGATGGTGAATTCGCTTTCTCCAGAGCGAAACAGCTTGCGGGCCAGGTTTATTTCCCCGTATTCCAGGGGCAAAAAGCCATCGCCATTGTCGATCAGCATCTCCACCGTGGCCATGCCGTGAGCCCGTTTGCTGTCGGTGCCGCAGAAGATGATATCTTCCCCTTTGTGACCGCGCAGGTTGCGGATGTTATTCTCGCCCAGTACCCAGCGGACCGCATCTACCACATTGCTTTTGCCGCAGCCGTTCGGCCCCACTACAACATTGATCCCGGGCTCGAATTGGATTGTAGTGTATTCCGCAAAAGACTTAAAGCCTTTGATGTCCAGACGCTTTAAATACACCCTGTTCCTCCATCATGTCAGGGCAACCTCTCAAAAAACATTCGATAAAATATTTTTAATCACCCTGAACGTATTGTTGAATTCACTTATATTGCTATTAAATCGGGCATCCAGCTAAGCCCGGCCATCATTCCGGGACTTTAATCAAACCCAACTTCATATGGCGCGTTGGTAAGAATCGCCATACTGTTTTGCAGGCGGTCAGGATTTGCCCCCGTCAGCCCAAATTCTTTCCTGTGCTAGTATTTACTAGTTAAACAATTCAGGCCCAAAAACCTTCCCATTATCTTGGTAAAAGCAGTTATTGTTCTCAATTATGTCCGGGCATTAAACAAACCCGCCTACTCAGGGCTGTTTTTACCAGCCACAACCTGCCCGGCCTGCGGCTGTTTCAGTCTTCGCCGGGCAGCAGGCCTCTATCTATCAAGCGGCGAATGAAATCCTCCCTCACCAGGGTTAGGATTCGGTTCTCACCGCTGTAGTACAGTCCGAGGCTATCAGGCGCGATAGCTTCAGATTTAATTACCTTCAGCAGCCCCGTCCCCAATTCCTCTTCCAAACGCAGAAAATTACGGCGGTGCTGTCCAATCAACCGGGAGACATCGGCGGGGTTTACCAGAAGGTTTACCGGCCGGTCCCGACCTGGCAGGGCCTGGGCATCCAGAAGCAGCTCCCGGGCTTGCATATAAAAGATATGCTGCTCCACTAACTCTCCGAATGCAGGATGATACGGCCCGGCCAGCAAGGTCTCGGCAGATTGCAGTTCCTGGCTGGGTTGCAGACCCAGGCGGATC
Organism: Syntrophomonas sp. UBA1041; assembly: GCF_002316705.1. Lineage (NCBI taxonomy): Bacteria > Bacillati > Bacillota > Clostridia > Eubacteriales > Syntrophomonadaceae > Syntrophomonas > Syntrophomonas sp. UBA1041. The sequence continues at coordinate 189 of NZ_DCEA01000081.1, read as the reverse complement.
ACCGGGATATGGTGGTATTGAAACATGAGCAGCATTTCGGCGCAGACAGAGACAGCCTCAGGCAGGGAGAGCTCCTGATAGCTCCCCTCCCGCCATTGTCTGGCCAACTCGGTCCCGGCAATCACCAGGGTGGGATAAATTCTGACCATATCCGGCCGCAGTCCAATAATGACCCGGGTGGTAGCCAGG
>NZ_DCEA01000037.1:587-7330 GCF_002316705.1 Syntrophomonas sp. UBA1041 | reverse complement strand
ATCAATAAAAAATCCCTGCGTATTCATTTCCCAACCTCCTCCGTTGTTATTGCCAGTATTTGTCTATCGCCAGCATCCACGGCATATTCTTCAACAGCGCAGGGCTGTTTATAATCCGTTTTATCTCGGATGGCGCAATCATTTTTTTCATGAAGTAAAGTAGAGGCCCCATAGCTTCCATGCTGCCAACTGCTTGAATGCCCATTATTCGCTCGTTCTTGATCAAGATACGATGGTAAGTATTCTCCGTCTCTTTCTCAATAATCTTTAGCCCTGTTCTGTCCAGTTCTTCTTCCAGCAGGCCGGCAGCCATGCATGGCTTCCCATATGCTTCTTCAGCAATTAGCTTGAGCGCTCCCGGGTAAACAATCTCCTCCCCAAGGCAGTTTCGAGCCGCGACTTCTGCCTGAGCTTTCGCGCAAGACCACAGCAAACACAAAGCGGGTTTGCCGGTAAGCAGATCCGAGGTCTCAATGCAATCTCCGCAGGCATATATTGCAGGATGGCTGGTTTTCATTTGCGAATCCACCTTTATGCCTCCCAGGCCACCTATTTCTATTCCCGCTGCTCTGGCCAGTTCCGTATTCTGACGAACGCCGGCCGCCCAGATTACAGCATCGCAGCTAATTCTACGGCAGTCGGTAATCAAACCTTCAACCTTATTTTTGCCAATTACTTCCCGGGCTTTTTCACCGGTGTGTATCTCAATGCCATTTTCCTCCAATATATTTCTTATTAGCATGGCCGGTTGCTCATCAAATAAACGCGGCATAATGCGGGGCATCATCTCGATAATGCTTACCTGACATCCCCTGGATGCTAGCGCCTCAGCCGCTTCAATACCGATGTTTCCTGATCCGATCACCACAATGCGCCTGGGATTGTGGGAGAGAATTCGGTCAATATCGTAAACAGATTTAATGACAAAATTACCGGGCAGCCCTGTTCCAGGAATATTCGGCAGTACCGGCCGGCTGCCGGAAGCTATGATTAAGCGGTCATAAAACAGCAACTCTCCACCTGCGCTTACTGCCTGACGGTCAGGTTTGATATCCTCAACCGCCTGGCCCAGGCGTATTTCAACCCGGTGTCGTTCTAACGAACTTCTGAGGAAGAGCTGGTCGCGTTTGATCCAACCGGCCAGATAATCGGGCAAAGCACAGGCGGAATAGAAGGGTATTGATTCAGCGCCCAGTATGGTAATTTCGGCTTCCGGATCGTAATCCTGGATGGTCTGGGCCGCCTGATTGCCGGCTGCACCATTGCCGATAATAATTATACGCAAAACACCTAAGCCTCCTTCCCGGAAAACTTAAAGACCTCAAGCAAGGAGGTTCCAAACCTTTGCAAAGCTGCCTGATTGCGCTTTTTATCTGCTTGATCCCCCGGGTAGTCATAAGTCAAGGCATGGTTGGGGCAATATTCAACACATAGCGGCCTTCCTCCGCACAAATCGCAATTAACCACTTTTTCCTGAATGACATCGAATACGGCTGCGTCAAACGGGCAAGCTAATTCACAAGCACGACATCCTATGCAGTGATATAAATCACGAACAGTTATATCACTGCCCGGTTGCTTGTAAATGGTGTTCATCAGGCAAGTCAAAATGCATGGCGCTTCCTCACATTGGGTGCAGCACACGGCATAGAAAGCTTCTCTTTCCATATCATTAACAATTTTGATGCGACTTTGATAATGATTCCACTGCCCACAGTGCTCAAGCGCGCAAACCAACTGGCAAAGGCCGCAGCCATCGCAAAGCGAAGTATTGTGATATAATCTTTTCTGCTTCATACCTTCTCCTCCACCAGCTAATCGCAGATCACTTATCACGGGGTGGGGATTAAATACCGAGTCTTTTTTCTGTTTCCGGCAAAGGATGTCCGGTGCCGGGGTCCCAGCCCCGGGCCTGCCAGTATTGCTCCAAAACAGCCTGTACTTTATCTTCATCCACAATATTACCGGACTGGAGTTCACGGTAAAAGCGGCGCGGGAACTTGCTATCACCGGCAACTTCTCCATGCCGGATGTTAAATAGTTTCATAAGATTCCAGGCTCTTTCCGAACCCATCATCAGTTCATCCGGACTCATAGGTATCCCGGTCATACAAGTATATATCTCGGCCAGAAGTGTGGGTCCTATAGTTTCCATTACCGGTGGTCGAATACATATACCGACCGAGTTGTATAAATTAATCAGGTCTTCCGCCCATTTGGACATAATGGCAATATCAACCGTATCACTTTCCAGGTCTATGGCTGCGGATTTTAAATTTTCAGGCATATCCAGGCGGTCATACATAGGCTTCTTAAAGCCAAATCTCTCTTTTTGGTAATGATAAAGGTTTTCATTATAACGCAAATTTTCAACCGGATTGCGACAGCGCAGATGGTCCCCGCCCCGGATATTGGTAAGCATGCCTAAGGTCCAGGTTGACCAGCGTCCACGGGGATCGATCATGGGTACCTCCACTCCCTTGACATGAATGGCATAATCATCCGCTCCCGGCCAGTGGTCTGCTGCCCTTTTTACTCCTTCTGCCAGAATATCTCCGATTCCCTGCCGCAAAGATATATCCCTTAGCAAGGCAAAGGCAGCGTCATCATCCCCGAAAGCAAGCTCGTAACCCACATCATCCTTGTTGATGATACCTTTTTGATAGAGTTCCATGGCAAAAGCAATTACGCTTCCTGAGCTGGACATATCGATACCGTAACGCTGGCACAGCTCGCTGGATTTGATGGAAGCCTCCGTACTCAGACCGACATTTGACGAATAAGATACAGTGGGGGTAATCTCCATATCCTTTACCAGCGTACCTGCGTATTTTCCTTCGTTTATTTCTGCCAAATGCCCACAGGCAATGATGCATGATTGACAGGCAATATGCCGGCTGCCGTATATATCTACTATTTGCCGCCCGGCTTTTTGCTTCCAATCCGGTAAAGTCCCCCGGGAATAATTGTGTACTGATAAAGCATTGAATCCACCGTAGGGAATGGTGGCATTCATGGTCCCATAAGCACAAAAAGCCTGGTAAGAAGATGCCGATTTTATCAACTTTTGTCCTTTGGCGCTTAACTCCAGGACCCCTTGGGGATCAGCGGGTACTATTGGTTTTGACCCTCTAACAACTACTGCCTTTAGCTTTTTGGACCCCATGACCGCCCCCATCCCGGTACGCCCAAATCCATCATAATATCCGTTTTCAATACTGGCAAAGCGCACCAGGTTTTCCCCGGCCTGACCGATTAAAATAATCTCGGCTCCATAGTGGCGAGCTCTAAGCAGGTCTATACTCTCCCATGCATCTTTGCCCCATATGAAAGAAGCTTCTTTGATTTCGATCGTGTCTTCCTCGATTAAAAGGTATACCGGTTTTTGCGCCTGGCCTTTGATAATCATCCCGTCATAACCGGCGCATTTCAAGCGAAGGCCTAAAAAGGCGCCGGAGTTTGATGATCCAAATCCGTTGCTTGCCGGGGATTTGGCCGAGACTTCCATGCGCGAGGCGGTTGGAAACGGTGTTCCGACCAAGCAGCCGACACTAAATACCAAAACATTGTCAGGGCCAAGGGGGTCAGCACCTGCGGGTATCTCATCATATAATATCCGGGCATTAAATCCGATCCCGCCTATATAGTCCCTGGCAAGGTCCGGTTCGAGCTTTCTTGTCTTTATTTTTTGAGTACTCAGATAAACTTCCAGCATTTTTCCGGCATAGCCAAACATAAACTCCCCACCCTTCTCTTCATTATCAAGGCAATTTATCTTTTCGCCTCGTATACGAATCAATCAGAAAAATAACAATTTATGTCAAGCCAATATTTATAAAGCGAATTAAATTAGATTGTATACCAATTATATATTCATAAATGGAGATTTACAAACACTTCTCAAAGCAACTTTGTTTTAATATCCACGAAAACCGTCCCTACGGGATTCTTAGAAACATTAGGTGTGCTTCCTTCTAGGGCGTTACCGCTGTCTATTGGAGCCAACCACTGGCCGTAGCTTTATTCCGACATACTCTCCGGCATATTGTTATGGAGGTTGTTAACAGGTTAAGTTTTTCAGTCCAGGCTCCCCCAGGATGAAAGCATGACTTCTAAAAAGCGTATAATTGTCAAAGATTTCGTATTGAATATATCCCCTTCATTACTTAAACAACAAAGTGAGGGTTTGATATGCTCCATAAGAAAAAAGTTATTATCGGCATCATTTTATCATTAGCTGTTATAACAATAGGGGCGGTGGCAGTCTTAATAAATGCTAATCCCAAACCAACATTAATTGCACCCGATACTAAAAAGCCCAGCAAAATACAAAATACCAGCAAAGACAGCCAAATGAACCAGCAAGAATTATCCTCAGAAAAGCTTAAGTTAAGAACAGAATACTATTACTTGCTCAAAGATCTCGATAATATGCGCTTTTTCAGCGATTTTCCACTGTCAGAAAACATCCCGGTAGAAGAACTGTTGTTATTCGGGTATATGAAAGCTTTGGAGGCAGGTTGGCAAGATGATTCCGGAGCTGTAAAGCTGGCCAACGTTAATACCTTCACCGAAAAGCACTTTAATCGTACCCTTATGAGTAACATAGATACCTCTTATTTTACTTACGATGCCAATGGCGACAGCTACATTCCGACCGGCTGGGATTTTCACGGGTCTGATCCCCACTATTTAGCCAGGATATCTAATAATCCTGATGGTTCCGTTACCGCAATTTTTGATGTATATTTGTTCGGCGAATCCGATATATTGGATAATAAATCACCTGAGGAATATATTGGCGATACCTCATTAATACCTCCAGAGCTTAAACATCTCCGGGCCGAATCTAGCTTTTACCGTAAAGCAGACAACGGCAAAACATACCTGCAGATGCTTTCATATAAGCGGCTATATGATGAAGCTAAGAACCCTATTGCTTCTAAAGCTGATGCTTCTAAATCAGTACCCTATTGCCCTGATGAGTATTTAAGTGATGACGAGTTCGTCTTCGCCAATGGAGTCCGCTTGGGCATGAGTTACGAAAAGGTAATTGAAATTCTGGGTGGTTATGATGAAGCTTTCGACAATGCTCCTGATGTTAAATCAATTATCAAAGATGGATGCCATTACGGTTTTTATCAAATTAATGACAAATATACCAACCAATCTGATTTAAAAACTGATGGGGTGTTTCGGCTTCTCAACCTATCTTCCGAGTCATATCAAGGTGAATTTCCACGGGGAATAAGGATCGGCGACAGCATTGAAGATGTACTAAATAAATTTCCCGGGAAAGACAAACAACTACGAAAATGGGCTCACCAAACTATTTATGGCAAAGATGAAATCGGAAGCCCTCGCGCTTACCTGCAGTTTACCATGTACAACGAATGCTACCGGTTTTTGGCTACCACCAGCCGACAAGTCTTAATAATAAATTTTGACAGAAAAAACCAGGTTCGCTCTGTAGAACTTCATAAAGAAGATTCATAGTGCTTAGACTTTAATCACAAATAATACTAAACGGTTAATCCCATGCGTCACGCTCTCCCCTGATAAACTCATCTGCCTCCTGGGGAGATAAGAAACATCCTTTAGCAGACCCAATAAGATTAACTAGCGACCGGGTTACCGATTGTGTATTATCACGTTCGACTACTATAGTTGCTTCAACCGTAACCCCAACAGGTAATTCTCCTGAACGAGCTTCAACCAACCCCCCGGGCTTAACTATAGTCTTTTCACGAATCGTATTTACTATGACCATAACCCCCTTTGCTTGGTATATTTAAATCAAGAACGGGGACACGAGAATGTCCCCTAAAATATTGCGGTTATATCAAATTTAGTTAACGCCTTATCAAGCGCCTCCGCGATGCTAATTATCGGAGTAATTTTTAATGATTTTAGAACATAAGCTGGCAGGTTCTCGGTCTCCCGCAGGTTATCCGCTGGCAGCAATACTTCTTTAATCCCGGCATCATATGCGGCTCTTATCTTCTGCTGTATACCACCTACCGGAAGAACTTTACCCATAATAGTTATTTCCCCGGTCATGGCCAGGTCATTACGTACAGGAACCCCTTTCAAGGCTGAGACAATACCAACCACCATGGCTACTCCTGCTGATGGCCCCTCTTTGGGAACCCCCATATACGTTGCCAGTACCGCAACATCATAATTTTCCCGCCATTGTGCCCCTATCCCCAACTCATCGTGATGAGTCTTAATATACTGAGCTGCAGCCTCTATGCTTTCCCGCATAATCTTTTGAATAGACCCCAGGGGTACAATGCGACCATGGCCTTTACTGGCCTGCATCTCAAAATGAAGCGTGCAACCATGATCACCTGCTACCGCCAATCCCAGTACTTCCCCCACCCGGGGTTCGACCGGCAGTGAAATGCGCTGGATGCGTTCCGCATCCGGCAAATTGGGAGCAAGCACTTTACCCGATGAAAGTATTTTCACCCCCAGTTTCACCCGCTCATATTCCCCCTGGGCCATCAAATGCAGCTGTTCCCTGACCCGCTGGCGCAGCTCGCAGGATAATAGCAGCACCTCTTCCAACTCTTCATCTAATACTTGCCCATCCGGATAAAGAAGCTTGAGCAAGGCCGATGTAGTTTTCATAATAGCCCTCTGATCCCGACCCGATATTCCCTGATCAGTTCCGGCAGTATCAACAATAACAAAGCGAGAACGTACAGTACCTAATATATCCACCCGGCGCAATTCAT
>NZ_DCEA01000037.1:0-385 GCF_002316705.1 Syntrophomonas sp. UBA1041 | reverse complement strand
AGGTAGGCATGCAAACGATCCAGAAAAGCAGCAACCTGTAAAAAATCGGGCAATGGTTCAAAAAGGTGATAGTACTTTTCGTGGGGAAGGTTGCCCTGAACATCAATATTACCCACAAAAACCAGGCTGGCAAACGCCAGTATTTCTTTCTTACCCCGGCTGAATTTGGCATCCTGCATGTAGCCCTGCATAATACTAACAAAGCTGCGGGGGTCAGTGAAATCCGTATTGGCTATTTCATCAAATACCACTACATCGCGGGTGCCAACTTCACCAATCTTGCCCGTGTTCAAATTAATAAACAATTGAGCCGGCGTAGCTTTGCCTCCGGAAAGCACATGGGAGTAGTAGGAAATATTGCGGTAAAGATAGGTTTTACCTGTTT
>NZ_DCEA01000121.1:5992-33052 GCF_002316705.1 Syntrophomonas sp. UBA1041 | reverse complement strand
GCCTTCCAGGGGGGTGAAGCCCATACTGGTGTCGACGACTTTGCCGTTCTTAACAGCCGCCATGCTGGCGCCATTGCCGAGATGCAAAGTGATGATTTTGCAGTCTTCGTATGTCTTGCCTAACATCTGACAGGCCTGGTGGGAAACATAATAATGAGAGGTGCCGTGGAAGCCATATCTTCTGATGCGGTATTTCTCATAGGCTTCAAAGGGCAATGCGTACATATAATTGGCGGGTTCCATGGTCTGATGGAAAGCGGTGTCGAATACAGCCACATGCTTGACATTGGGCATCAGCTTCTGGCAGGCTTCGATCCCCATCAGGTTGGGGGGATTATGTAAGGGGGCAATGTCGAAACAATCTCTGATTACTTTGCTGACGTTTTCATCGATGACCACTGATTCGGCAAAACTCTCGCCGCCGTGGACCACGCGGTGACCGGCCGCTCCGATCTCATCCATGTTTTTCACAACGCCGTATTCCGGATTGACCAAGACTTCCAGAACCAGTTCCATACCTGCAGTGTGGTCAGGAAGGTCCTTTTTAATCACAACAGCATCTTTTCCCAAAGGCTTGTGTTCCAGAGTGCTTCCCGGTATACCTACTCTGTCTACCAGCCCCACCGCCAAAACGGATTCATCAGTCATGTCTACAACTTGATATTTAATCGAAGAACTACCGGCATTAACAACCAAAACCTTCATTATAATTCCTACCTCCTCAATTTCTTCAATTTCCCTCTATTTATCTTTGATCCCTGACGGGAAAAAGACTCCGGGACTAGGGACTAGGCTTTCAGGGCCGTCATGGCGACTACATTAACTACGTCTTCTACGCTGCAGCCTCTGGAAAGATCGTTGACGGGTTTGGCCATACCTTGAAGAATAGGACCAATGGCTTCGGCCTTAGCCAGTCTCTGCACCAACTTGTAGCCGATGTTACCGGCTTGAATGTCAGGGAAAATAAGTATATTGCATGCCCCTGCAATATCACTGCCCGGGGCTTTGGAAGCGCCTACGCTGGGGACTATTGCGGCATCCAGCTGGAACTCGCCGTCCACTTTAATTTCGGGGAATTTCTCTTTGGCGATCTGGACAGCCTCAACTACTTTGTCAACAAAGGCATGACTGGCGCTGCCTTTAGTGGAGAAGGACAGCATGCCCACCTTGGGATCCTTAAAGCCGCATACATTGACAGCTGTTTCAACTGAAGCCTTGGCAAACTCGGCCATCTGCTGCGCACTGGGATCAATAGTAACGGCGCAGTCAGCAAATACGAACAGCCCGTCTTCGCCATAATCCTTGTTGGGGCAAATCATGATAAACGCGCCAGATACGGCCGAAATGCCCGGAGCTGTCTTGATGATCTGCAAAGCGGGACGCAAAACGTTGCCGGTGGTGTTTTCGGCTCCGGCCACCTCACCGTCGGCTTTGCCCATTTTTACCATCATGGAAGCAAAAAACAGCGGATCTAACATGGTGGCTTTGGCTTTATCCAAAGTGACACCCTTGTCCTTGCGCATTTCATAAAAGGCCTGAACAAAGTCATCCAGCAGCGGTGTAGTAGCTGGATTGATGATCTCCGCGCCGGATATGTCGGCGCCAATTGTGCTTGCTAACCCCCTGATCGCGCTTTCATCACCCAATAGGATCGGATTGGCAATCTTGTTGTCTGCGATTGCCTTGACAGCTTTTAGGGTTCTCTCTTCGGTTCCCTCCGGAAGCACGATAGTTTTCCCTTTGGTTGCTGCCTTTTCTCTAATTTGCGCTAGTAAACTCATCCTTTTCCCTCCCAATTTTTCACCTTGTTCCAAGATTGTTGCAATGTTCACATTCTGTTCTAATTCTAGCATAAACGGGCTAGAGAGTGTATAATTATTGGCACTATTGATACATGCAAGGAGTCGGGCACACATGACCGTAGTCGGTATCGTTGCCGAGTTTAACCCTTTTCATAACGGGCACCGTTGGCTATTGGAAGAAGCTCGTTCAAAACTGCAGCCTGAAGCGGTTATTTGCGTAATGAGCGGTCCCTTTGTGCAGCGGGGTGAACCCGCCATCTGTGATAAGTGGGCGCGTACACGCATGGCCTTAGCCGGGGGTGTAGACGTGGTAATTGAGCTGCCGTTTTGTTTTGCAGCCCGTAGTGCCTATTATTTCGCCTTTGGTGCTCTGCTGACCCTGCAAGCGGCCGGGGCAACCCATGTGGTGTTCGGCAGCGAAAGCGGCAACCTCTGCTCCCTGAATAAAGTGGCGGCCTTGCTTGCCCACGAGACCACGGCCTATCAGCAAAGACTCAAATCTGAACTGGCCCGGGGCTTGAGCTATCCCGCGGCCAGGGCCAGTGCAGTAAAATATATACTGCATGATAACAGCCCTGAAATGAGCAGCCTCTTGTCCGGGGCTAACAATATACTAGGCATTGAATATCTGCGTATCATTAAGGAACTTGGCTTAAAGCTCAGTCCCGTAACCTATGCCAGGCGGGGCGCTGACTACCATGACATCGAGGTATCAGAACTAGCCAGCGCTACGGCCATACGCCGCTGCATATATCGAGGCGCCCTCAACCGTTTATCGCCGGCCTTGCCCGAAGCCAGCCTCACAATCCTACAGGAAGAGATCAAAGCGGGACGTGCCCCCATTCCCGTCGATGGCCTGGAACTGGCGATACTCAACCAACTGCGGCTGGCAACCAGGGAACGGCTGCAGAATGTCTACGAGATCACCGAGGGCCTGGAGAACCGCCTGCTGTTGGCTGCCAGGCAAAGCGGGACCCTTCCTGCCCTGCGCAACGCAATAAAAAGCAAACGATATAACATGACCAGAGTTAACCGTATGCTCCTATACTCGCTATTTTCTGTATCAAAGAACCAGATGGCCCTTTTCGATCAAGTTGGGCCCCAGTATATACGCCTTTTAGGGTTTTCGGCACAAGGGCGCAAATTCCTGCAAAATGTGAAAAATAATTCAGTTCTACCGGTGTTGAGCACGGGCAGCCACATCGCCAAATTGATAAAAACCGCTCCTGAACACATCCGTTCTCATATGCTTCTTCTCGACATCAAAGCCTCAGACGTGTCCAGTCTCCTGGCTCCAGACCCCGGTCAGCGGCAGGCCGGGCAGGATTTCCTGCGCCGGGTTATAAAACTAGGGCCTGGTCAGGCCGATGGTTTTTGAGATGATTTGTTCAAGGTTCTCCTCTGCGGCCTGGCGGCCCAGGTCTATGATTTGAGCGGCCTTGTCAAAAGCCCGCGGCGAAAAACACCCTACCCTGGGCTGTATCAATACATCGGTGAGTTCTTTGACCTGGTCAAACTGGGATCTTTGCATAATATCCAGTGAGGTGATGATCACATCCAGGGTGTTTTTAATGTTGATTTCCTTGCCTCCCCCGAACATCACGTCAACAGCTATAATGATATCGGCTCCGCGGCTGCGGGCCACCTCTATAGGCAAGCGGTTGCTTACCGCGCCATCGACCAGGATCATGTCCTCCTTTTTAACCGGGTAGAATACTCCGGGGATGGAAATACTGGCCCGTATGGCCTCAGCCACTGGCCCCGATTCAAGGATCACGCTGTCACCGGTCAATAAATCGGTGGCTATCATTTGGATAGGCAACCGGGTTTCTTCAAAACTCTTTTTCTTGGTGAGCAGGGTGAGAAGACTATCCATTTTTTTACCGGCAATAAAACCTAACCGGGGCAAATGTACGTCAAAAAACACCCTCAAGTCCATACTGTCAATCATTTTACCCAACATGACCAGATCGGTGCCGCAGGCATATAAGCCCCCCACCAGAGCACCCATGCTGCTTCCCACAATGAAATCAAAGGGGATCCGGTTTTCGGTCAATACCTGAAGCACTCCGATATGAGCCAACCCACGCGCGCTGCCCGCTCCAAGTACCAGTGCAATTCTGGGTGACTGAGCCATCTCCAAACCTCCTTAAGATGCTATATTACAGCATTAATAGCCTGGCTTTGGCTTCTAAACCTCGCCCATACCAACATATATTGAACTGGAAACCTTGTCAAGTTAAGGGAGGAAAACTGATTTGCAGGAGACAATGCTAAAAAGTCCCCAGTTTTGGCTCTTGCTGGGGCTGGCCGGGCTGGCCGTTTTCATGGTGGCCGAACCCAGTTCAGCCGTTAATGCAGCAACTGCCGGCCTGCGGCTCTGGGCAATGGTGATCATCCCTGCCTTACTGCCTTTTTTCATTGTGTCGGAACTGATGGTGAGCATGGGCCTGGTCAGGTTTTTGGGAGTTTTGCTGGAACCGGTGATGCAGCCCATTTTTCGTCTGCCGGGATGCAGTTCACTGGTAGTTGCCATGGGTTTTACCTCGGGGTTTCCTATCGGCGCCTTGTTGACCCGGCGCCTGTATGATCAGGCTTTGCTGAGCGACAATGAAGCAGAACGCCTGGTGTCTTTCACCAACAACTCCAGCCCGCTCTTCATTCTCGGTGCGGTGGGAATGGGCATGTTCGGTTCGCCGCAACTGGGCTGGTTATTAGCCATATCTCATTACCTGGCCAATTTAATGGTGGGATTTATATACAGATTTAAGGCCCAGTCAGTCTACAGAATGCCTAAAACCAGCAGGCGGGGACGGTGGCGGGCGGCTGGAGAGGAATTATTGAGTTCAATAAATCAGGAAGGATTCGCCAAGCGCCTGGCCGAAGCGATTAGTAAGAGCATAACCAATATTCTGGCTATTGGCGGCTATATAATGACTTTCTCCGTAATTACCACCATGCTTTCCGATTGGGGCTTGATGGAAATACTGGCCAGGGTTATTAACTGTATATTCGGCTATTTCGAGTTATCCTATCAGGTCGCCTATGGCCTGGGGATGGGTCTGTTCGAAATCACCCTGGGCTCAAACTATATTGCCCAGGCCGGTGATGCAACCCTCCTGCACCAGTTAGTGGCAGTCAGCGCAGTATTATCATTCAGCGGATTGTGCATCATCACCCAGGTAATGGGGGTGCTGGTAGGCACACCGGTGCGGCTCGGCTTCTATATCAAAGCCCGCCTCTTACAGGCTGGGATCGCTGTATTAATAACCGGGATCGGATATAAATACTGGGCTGCCGCATCAGCCCCGGTGTCTCAAACCATTCTTCTCCCCAGCCCCTTTTATGCCATACATGCCTGGCGCTGGTCGCTGTATTGCATGCTATTCATGGTACTATTAATCTGTTGCTTATTATGTATTGCCTGGATGAAAAAAGATTAAAACTCGCGGTCTATCTCCAGGCGGATCTCTTCTTTGCCTTTGCTGATGTTTTCAAGTCCTTTCTTAAGTACTATTTCCATGTGGTTAAGCATATTTTCAGCGTATTCGTTGGCCTCGGCTCTAATCTCCCGGGCGACCTCCTCAGCCTTGGCCAGGATTTCCTCAGACATCCGCAATGCGCTCTTGGTAATTTCGCTGTCATCCATCATGCGGGCGACTCTGTCCTTGGATTGTTCCAAATACTCGTCAGCCTGCCCGCAGGCTTCTTTGATAATACGCTGTTTCTCGGACATGATCAGCCGGGCTGTTTCCAGTTCTTCAGGCAACACCGCACGCAAACGATCAACCCTATCTAAAAGCAAATCACTCTCAACAACCACTTTAGTGTTGGAAAAAGGCATCTTTTTGGATTCCTTCACCATTGCTTCCAATTCATCCAGAATTTTAAAGATCTCCATCATTTTCTATGCCTCCTCTAAGCCATCAACGAATAATAATGCAGGGCAGACTCCCCGTAATAATTCAATCTGTACCGGTTTAAACGGCTGAATGCGGGGGGGAGTTCCTTATGTCGACGAGTTCGAATGATAACAGAGCCCTGTGGCTCCATAATTTCAACCTGATCCAGCTTTTTCATCACATCCAGAAAAATCCCTTCAACAGTGAAGGGAGGATCTACATAAATATAATCGAATCTTGCGCCGTGCTTGTCTAATATGGTCAAAGCACGTAAAACATCATTGCAATATACTTCATAATAATCTTCGAAACCGCAGTTATCCAGGTTTTCGTAGATGATGCGCACTGCCGCCGGATTGTTGTCGACGAAAACGGCTTGCGAGGCCCCGCGGCTTAAAGCCTCTATGCCCACGCTGCCGCTGCCGGCGAAAAGATCCAGAAAACGGGCATCTTGAATATTGGGCCCCAGCACATTGAATAGAGCCTCTTTTATCATATCGGTTATAGGTCTGGTTTCTTTGCCAGATGGTGCCTTAAGTCGTTTTCCTTTGGCAGAGCCAGCGATAACTCGCACTATTCCCTTCCCTTCCTGGCATAAATGCCATTCGACCATATTATTGCATCTATTTTAGCATAAAAAAAATTTTAAAAATATTGTATATAATCCTTATTTAGGGGTAAAGATATCAATACCAGATGTTATTCTGGTAAAACAAACCCTCCCCAACAACTTTACAAAATTCTCCTCTCCCCAAAATGGCGACGCGAGTCGCCATTTTAATTTTTCGTATAAATTTCCAGGCATGGTGCAGACTAACTACCGAGGTGATAATATGAAAAATATCTTAAAGGCTTTCGGTCTGAATATAGACCTGGCTGTAGAGGCCCATGAACTGCTGCGGGGAGCTGCCAATGAGGAGATCCCGGGAGTAATTGAGCAGGTCGAACAACGGGAATTTGTAAAGGTCAACACCATTATAATCAAAGATCAGAATGGCGCTCAAAAAATGGGGAAACCGGTCGGAACTTATGTCACCATCCAATCGCCGCCTTTAAAAATCAATGATCCTTATGTAAAAAATGAAATTGTCGAAGTTATGGAGAAAAGCATGCACACCTTATTAGGGGATCGGGTTCAGCCCGGAGATACCGTTTTGCTGGTTGGCCTGGGCAACTGGCGGGCCACCCCGGATTCTCTCGGCCCTAAATTTATTGAGTACAGCCCCATCACCCGCCACTACCATCAACACGCCCCTGAAGCCCTGGTAGAAGGCATGCGCCCGGTGTGCGGCATCGCACCAGGGGTATTGGGAATCACTGGGCTGGAGACTTTTGAAGTGATCAGAGGGGTGGTCGAAAATGTCAAACCAACTGTTATGGTAGTGGTTGACGCCCTGGCAGCCACCAATGTAGACCGAATTGGAACAACCATCCAAATGGCCAATACCGGCATTCAGCCCGGGGCTGGCGTGGGCAATGCCCGAATAGCGTTGACCGAAGAGGCTCTTGGTATTCCGGTCATCGCCATAGGCTGTCCGACCATTGTCAATGCCAGCATTATTACCAATGAAGCCATTCGCAAATTTTGCTTAAACAGCGGGGCTACGTTTAATGAGAACCAGGCCTTGGATGCCACCAGGACCATATTGTCCCGTTTCGGGGGCAGCCTGGGTGTAACTCCGCAGGAGATAGACGATATCGTAGAAAATACCTCGCGCATCCTGGCCATGGGGGTCAGCAAATCATTATTCCCCGGTATATCTCAGGAACAGCTGGAACTGTATGCAACCTGATTACTTTCTCTTATATTTTGCGCATACAATGAAAACAAGCGGAGATATTCATCTTCCGCTTGTTTAACCTAGAATGATTACGCTGTGGTTATGAGGTTAGCTAAGCTGACCGCCTGACTTGCGCTGCTCGTAATCATAGATCATTTTCTTAACCATTTGGCCGCCGATGCTGCCGGCTTGACGGGAAGTCAGGTCACCATTGTAACCATCCTTCAGAGTCACGCCCACTTCCTGAGCAGCCTCCATTTTGAATTGATTCATGGCCGCTTGTGCCTGGGGAACTAAAATTCTGTTATTGCTTTTTGCCATTTCTTTTTCACCTCCTTTTTGTTGTAGTCATATTCTTTCCCCGACCCGGACTTCTATGCTAGAAGTATTTTCATGAGTTTTTAATTTCTTTCTGGGGTGGCTGGGTTTTTTCAGAACTCGCAATTCCCATTTCCTGAGCAATTTCAAATTTTAAATGATCTAGTTTTTGGGTCTTCTTATCATCCTTACCCACCGTGACACCTCCGCTTTCTTTAGAAGTCTGTGAAATCAAAAAACTGCAGGAGCAAACCTGCAGTAATAGCTTGGATATTTTCTTATGAAATTAATTAAGGAACAAAATAATAATTCCGCTAATTTGCGGCTATATTATGGTTTTTTTTAAATTTCATATCAAAATAATCCTGTTGCCGGGGGGTTAAACTGGTAAAGCAGGCGGCGACTTCCTGGCTCATCTCCACTATGTCGCCGTCCCGGGCCAGGTCGGCCACCCGCAATTGATGCAGGCCATGCTGGCGGACCCCCCAGAAGTCTCCGGCGCCCCTGAGGGTCAAATCGGCTTGGGCCAGGCGGAAGCCGTCCTGTATATGGGTCATCAAATGCATTCTCTGCAAGGCCTCGGGGCTTTTAGGATCACCCAGTAAAAAGCATATCGATTGGCGGGTTCCCCTTCCCACCCGGCCGCGCAGCTGATGCAACTGCGACAGGCCAAAGCGTTCAGCCTGTTCGATGATCATCATCGAGGCATTGGGGACATCTACACCGACCTCGATTACCGTGGTGGAAACCAGCACCTGAATGGCGCCGCGCTTAAAACTTTCCATAACCGCCTCTTTTTCTGAGGCTTTCATCTTGCCATGCAATAAGCCCACATTAAATCCGGAGGCCAGCTTGTCACATAACTCTTCGTAGAGGGTGACCGCAGCCAGCAGGTCTTGTTTTTCAGAATCTTCAATAAGCGGGCAGACCACATAACATTGACCGCCCTGGACCAGATGCTGGCGCATGACATGATAGGCTTTAAGGCGCCCTTCCCTTTTTAAGAATACGGTTTGAACCGGTTTGCGGCCGGGGGGAAGAGCGTCTATTACCGATAAATCCAGATCGCCGTATACGGTTAAGGCCAGGGTGCGAGGTATGGGGGTAGCGGTCATCACCAGAACGTCAGGGCTGGTCCCTTTATCCCCCAGCAGTGCCCGCTGCTTCACCCCGAAGCGGTGTTGTTCATCTACAATGGCCAGCCCCAGGGCTGCGAAACTCACCTTTTCTTGAATGAGGGCATGAGTACCGACCAAGAGGTCGACATGGCCGAGACTGGTGGCAGTCAAGATTTCATGGCGCCGGGCGCTGCCTGTGGAACCGGTCAGCAAGGCCAGGTTGCGGTTAAGCCCGGTGAAAAAGCGGGTCATACTGTTGAAATGCTGCTGGGCTAGAATTTCGGTGGGAGCCATCAGAGCAGCCTGAAAACCGCTGGAAATAGATTTGGCTATGGCAAGAGCCGCTACCGCGGTCTTACCCGCGCCCACATCCCCCTGCAGCAAGCGGTTCATGGGCCTGCTTGCCTCCATATCGGCAAAAATCTCTCTGGTTACCTTCCGCTGAGCAGGGGTGAGGGCAAAAGGCAGCTGTTGTTCAACCTGTTCCACCAATTGGTCCTGTTCCCGGTGTACGAACCCGCTGTATATGTTCTGGCTGGTTTTGAACTGCTTCAGTCCCAGATTGAAGAGCAGCAATTCTTCGCAGGCCAAGCGCCGGCGGGCCTGTTTATAGGCTTCACGGTCTGCAGGAAAATGAATATTAATGAAAGCCCGGCGGATATCAATCAGTCCAAAGCGGCGGGCGATTTCAGGTTCAAACAATTCGGGATAATGGGGCAAATATTCACAGAGCGCCATTTCCACCAGTTTGCGCAGGATCCGCTGGGTCAATCCCTCGGTAAGGGCGTAAACCGGAATCACCGGGTGGGAAAGACCGTCATTTTCAAGCAGGTCATATTCCTGCACCTGAACCTCCGTAGCGTTGTAAGCCTTTTTGACCTTGCCCCTTATCCAGATTTCCTGGCCTTTTTTGATAGAATTGCTTAAAAAGGGCTGATTAAACCATACCGCGGTGGCTACCCCGCTCTTATCCTGCAGAAGGGCTTGAAAAACGCTCATCCCGCGGCGGCTGCGTTTCAAGCTGGTAGCCGCCACGGTCCCTCTGGTGCTGCAGCTCTGTCCGTTTTCCAGCTCAGCGATGCTTTGAATTTGATTGCGGTTGTAGTAACTGCGGGGTATGTACCAAAGAAGATCGAAAACCGTATCTATTCCTATCCGCTGCAGCAGTGTGCTGCGCTTGGGTCCCACACCTTTAAGAAACTGAATTTCTTTACGCAAGGCTTGCATAAGTATTCCTCTAATAAACTGAAAAGCGGGCTGCCAACCCGCTTATTGTCCAAATCTACAATCTATCAAAAACCGTTGCTCGGGGTGGCCTCATAATACAAGGGATTATTCCACCGAAATATAATAACGGTAATGGGGCTGACCGCCATAATGAACCTGGATCTCATAATCTGCATAAATGCTCTGCAACTCTGTCATGAGCTCGCGGGCCGCGTCTTCATCCACATCAGCCCCGTAAAACAGGGTAATCAACTCGCTATTTTCATCTACGATCTGCTCCAAAACCGCTTTGACGGCTTGCTGGTTGTCCTCAGCCTTGACTTCGATGGAGTCTCCTATTATGCCGATAACATCGCCATCTTTAATATCCAATCCATTCACTGCAGAATCCCTGACCGCTTTGGTAATCTCCGCGTATTTGACCCGTTTTATCTCTTCTTCCATAGCGGCCACCATATCTTCCAAATCTCCATCAGGCTGAAAAGCGATCAGGCCGGTAATACACTGCATTACAGACCTGGTGGGAACCACTCTGACATCCTGGTTCTCCGCCAGCAGGGCAGCTTGCTGGGCCGCCAGGATGACATTGCTGTTGTTGGGCAGGATAATTACCGCAGATGCATTGATCTTCCCGCAGGCGTTAAGCAGTTCCTCGGTACTGGGGTTCATAGTCTGGCCGCCTTCCACCACCTGATTCACCCCCAGGCTTTTAAGAATCTCGACAACTCCCGGACCGCTGCCGACCGCCACCAGTCCGACCTGCTGGGAATCAGCCGGGGTCTGCTCGGCGGCGCCGTTCTTCACCGGCCAGTTATTCTTATGCTGGTGCACTTCTTCTTGCATATTATTAATCTTGATGTCGTTCAGGCTGCCTAATTGAAGGCAGGACTCCAATACCCTCCCGGGATGATTGGTGTGCACATGGATTTTTACCAGTTTTTCGTCCCCCACTACCAGCAGAGAATCCCCCAGGTTGCTGAGGTTGTTTTTAATCTGCTGCAGATTGAGTTCCTGGCCTTTTAACAAAAGCTCGGTGCAATAGCGGTAATCGAGCAGGGGAACTGCCTCCGGGGCAGGCTTTACTTCGACTGCGTCCTTCCATCCCAGGCGCAGCCCTTCCAGGTTTATTTCATTATCGTAGGCCAGAGCTTCGGCAAAGCCTTCCATAAAATATAACAATCCCTGGCCCCCGGCATCTACCACCCCCGCTTCACGAAGCACGGGCAGCATCAAGGGGGTCTTCTCCAGGGTGTTGTAACCGGTGCGGATCCCGGCCAGAACTACTTTTACCACATCATTGTTCTTCCGGGCTTCTTCCTCGCAACCGCGGCTGATTTCTCTGATGACGGTCAGAATAGTCCCTTCAACCGGCTTCATAACCGCTTCATAGGCGGTACGCGCCCCGGATTTGAAGGCCATTGCCAATTCTTTGGCATCAACCTTTTCTTTCTGATCCAGGTAAGCGGCCAGGCCTCTGAAGATTTGCGACAGAATGACTCCGGAATTGCCTCTGGCCCCCATAAGCGAACCGATCGAAACCGCCTTGGAGACCTTTCCCAGGGGCTGATCTTGAGTCCTTTCCCCTTCTTTGACCGCTGACTGCAGGGTAAGAAACATATTGGTGCCGGTGTCACCATCCGGAACCGGGAATACATTAAGCTGGTCAACCTGGTCGCGATGGCTTTCCAGCTTGACAGTGCCTCCTTTAATTGCCCTTACAAAATCACTTCCATCGATAAACAACAAACTCAACTCTATGTCCTCCCCTACCTGTTGCCGGGAACTTTTACCCCTTTAACATTAACGTTTACTGCCGCCACGGGTATGCCAGCGGTATGTCGCAAAACATAGGTTACTTTCTGAATGACACTGCTGGCCACCTCTTTTATTTTAATTCCATATCCCATCATAACATAGAGATCAATTACAAATCCCTGTTCAGTATAATGAACATCGACGCCTTTGCGCACGTTTTCCCGGCCCAGAATACTGCTGATCCCGGTTTGCAGATCTTGTGACACCATCCCTACCAGGCCATAGCAATCAACTGCGGCCAGCCCCGCGATGGTCTGAATGACCTCCTTGGATACCTGAATAATACCGATTTCAGTATCTGTAATCTTATGCATTCCAGTCCCTCCTGTCTGACTAAGTTAATTCTACAACGCAATATCTATTCCTGCTTCTTGCCCTTTATCTGACCTTTTGGTAAAATAGTTAAGTGCATTTATGAAGAGAGGGGGCAAGAAAGGTGGCCAAGTGTTATGTTTGCGGGAAAGGCATCACATTCGGGAAAACATACAGCCACTCCCATATAAGAACCAACCGGCAATGGAAGCCTAATATTCAGCGGGTTAAAGCGATTATCGACAACACACCTCAAAAGATAAACGTTTGTACACGTTGCCTGCGTTCCGGAAAAGTACAGCGGGCCCTATAAATTCAGTCCATGAAAAGCCCCAGTCTTATGGCTGAGGCTTTTTTGCGTTCATTATCTGTTGCGGAGTGTAACGATACTGCTCATTGCAGAAGTTGCAGGTTATTTCTACAATGCCTTCATCATCACATAACCTCTCGATTTCCTCCCGGCTGTAACTGGAGAGGATAACCGCCAGGCGTTCCCGGTTACAGGTGCAGCAGAACTCCAGATCCTGCTCTCCTATGATTTGATATTCCAGACTGCCCATAACGCGTTTGAGCAAAGCCTCCAGGCTGTCGGCCTCTGCCAAACTGGCGCTGATATTTCCGATATCCAGTACCTGTCTTTCTATCTGGGCTACAACCTGTTCATCAGCCCCGGGAAGAGCCTGCACCATAAGGCCTCCAGCCGATACAACCGTCAGGTCCACATCAACTAAAACCCCTAATGCCAGCAAAGTTGGAATCTGTTCGGAATGCAGATAATAATTTACCAGATCCTCGGCGATCTCGCCTGAGACTAACGGCACCCTGCCGCTGAAGGGCTGCTTTAAACCGATGTCCTTGACCACTTCAACATAACCCTCACGGCCTATTAGCCCCCCCACATCCAGCTTGCCCAGCGGAGTCGCAGGCAGATCAGCCTGTGGATTGGAAATATATCCTCTTACGGTGCCGAGTCCGGTGGCAGTAGCAATGATGACTCCAGCCGGCCCATCCCCGTTGAAGCGGATGCTCACTACATCTGAGGGGTCCTTGACATCATGGATCATGAGCAGGGCTGCGGTCAAGACCCTGCCCAGGGCAGCCGAAGCAGTCGCTGAGGTGCCATGGCGCTGATGAGCGTTTTCCGCCAACCGGGTGGAAGCTGCCAGGATTATTTTAACCCCGCCGCTGGCATCCAGGGCTTTTAACATATAATCTCTGGGGATCATGGTATATTCCTTTCTCGCTTAATTGTCATTATACCCAATATCGACTGCTGGACAAAACCATACTCTGCCATACCAGCCTTAAAGGTATTGTTTTTATTATCGTAGCACACTATCCTCCCTCTTCAGCTTTCCACGACAAATTTAGCGGCAAAAGCCATATTTAGCCTGTTTTGGAGCAGGCCTGCGGGTCAATAGGATCGAATAATGATCGGTCCTGGGCCTAATAAGGCTCTTTTTTGCCAAACTGGGCAAAATAAAACCAAAAACTGAGAAAATCACAGTTTGTGGCAGGGAAATCATCTTGTTAAAGCGAACACCTATTAACTTAAATATAGACAGAATAGCTGAGGGGGTAGACGAGTTGCGTCTGGCAGTATATCCAGGAAGTTTTGATCCGGTAACCAACGGTCATATTGATATCCTGGAACGAAGCAGTAGATTATTTGATAAAATAGTCGTCGCGGTTATCCATAATGTCACCAAGAGCGCTCTTTTCAGCCTGGATGAAAGGGTTCACCTGATAAGGGAAAGCGCCAAGCATATCAGCAATGTGGAAGTCGATTGTTTCTATGGATTGTTTGCCGACTACTTGCGCCGTAAGGAAGCCTGCGCTATCATCAGGGGACTGCGCACGGTTACCGACTTCGAGTATGAAATGCATATGGGAATGATGAATAAGATGCTTATTCCCGAGATTGATACCATATTCATCATGTCTAATACTGACTATATTTTTGTTAGCTCCAGCGGGGTCAAAGAAGCCGCCCTTTTAGGCGGCGATGTGTCCACACTGGTCCCCGGAGTTGTCAAACAGGCCCTGGACGTAAAAGTGGCCGAGGTTTGGCGCAACGATAGGTAAGGAATTCAAAATGTCACAGGGACGGGAGTGGTGGCACATTTAAAAGTGTCACAACCCGTCCCTTTATGTTTTGTCTTAGGACATCAAGTTGGGCAGGAAGAGGACGATCTGGGGGAAAATCATCAGGATAGCCAGGCATACCACGATGGCGGCCAGGAACGGCCAGATCCCTCTGAATATGGTCTCCAAAGGCACATCCGGGGCGATGCCTTTGATAATGAATACATTCATGCCTACCGGCGGGGTGATAATGCCCATACCCACCACCAGGACCACTATGACCCCAAACCAGATGGGGTCATACCCCAGGGTATTGGTGACGATAGGGAAGAAAATCGGTATGGTCAGCAGAATCATGGCCAGGGCGTCGATAAAACAACCCAGAACCAGATATATTCCCAGGATAATTCCCATTACCGCGAAGGGCGGCAGGCTCAAAGCCCCGGTCCAAGAGGCCAGTTCAAAGGGAACCCGGCTAATGGCCAGAAACCGTCCGAATATCATGGCTCCGGCTATAAGCAGCATAATCATGGCCGTGGTTCTGGTGGTATCATATAATGATTTCTTAAAACCTTCCCAATTCAGGCTTCTGCCCATCAACGCCGCCAGCAATACTCCGAAAGCACCCACTGCACCAGCCTCGGTGGGCGTAAACCAGCCCATGAACAGCCCCCCCATGGAAATGGCAAATACCAGCAAAACCTGACCTAGAGCGCCTTTTAAGGCACCCCAGCGTTCGGCCCAGTTGGAGCGCGGTCCGGCTGGCCCCAACTCGGGTTTGCGCCAGGTCAAGAGTGAAATGGTGAGCTGATACAATACCATCAAAAGTATTCCCGGCAATATTCCGGCCATAAATAATTTTCCCACCGAAATTTCGGTTGCCATCCCATAGACTATGAATATGACACTGGGAGGGATCAAGACACCCAGGACACCTCCGGCTGCCACACTAGCGGTGGCTATGGAGTTGTCATAATTGTATTTTTTCATCTCCGGCAGAGCGATAGCGCCCATGGTAGCTGCTGTGGCGGTATTTGACCCGCAGATGGCGCCGAAGATGGCGCAGGCGGTCTGGGTTGCTATGGCCAGGCCCCCCGGCCAGTGCCCGATAAGTTTGTAGGCGAAAATATACAGACGGGTGCCAATTCCGGAATAATAAGCCAGAAATCCCATCCACACGAACATCGCGATCACGCTCAGGCTGTACGATGAAAAAGTGCTGAACAATTCCTTGGCCACCATATCCAGGGCTGCAGTGGCAGAGGTCAGGTAGGCGAATCCGGCGAATCCAACCAGGGCCATGGCGTATGCTATAGGCATGCGCAAGGCCAATAATGCCAGAAAGACTACTATGCCTATCAGGCCCAAAGTTGATGCAGTCATGCCAGCTCCCATGCCTTTCTCACCGATACCGATATGCGGTGCAGGAGCACCAGACACAAAGCCCCCAGCCCGAAAGTGATCAGATATGATACCGGATACATGGGGATTTGCGCGGTGGAACTGACCAACCCGGTGGTGAGCATTTCATAACTGTAATCCAGCATGTAGCGGGCTGCCAGTCCCCAGAATCCCAAGGCCAGCATTCCGGTGATGATATCCGAAGTAGCCTGGGCCCGGGCGGGCAGTTTTTCCATAAAGAAATCAACCGCGATCTGCCCGTCACAGAAGGCGCAATAAGCCAGGGCCAGGCCTATAGTGACAGCTGTAAGTATGTTTACATATTCGACAGTTCCCAACAGGGGGCGGTTAAACAAAGCCCGCAAGATGACATTCAAAACTACCACTACCATGGTGGCCGCTACACAGAAAGCGGCGATGTTGTCTAAAAAGCGGCCAAACCGTTCCACCAATCCGCTGAATTTCTTCATCTTCAGCCCTCCTTACAACTCGGCGTTGTATTTAGCGGCCAGAGCTTTAATCTCATCCAGAATCTCTTGACCGTTTACCTGTATGGCATTCATATTTTTAACGTATTCCTGTTGGATGGGTTCCACCAGGGAAATCCAGCGCTGGCTCTCCGTTGGGCTTAATTCGATGACCTTTATGCCCTTCTGCTCCACCGCCCATTTAAGGGCGGCTTCGTTCTGCTGATCCCACAGGCCGACGGCAACCTCTTCAAAATACTTCTGGTTGACCTGATTTATGGCCTGCTGCAGTTCCGGCCCCAGGGCATCCCATTTGTCTTTGTTTATAGTCATAAAAAACAAGGTGTTATAGAGGAAAGGGGTCTTGGTCAGGTAAGATGTGACCTCGGCCTGTTTCCAGCCCTGCAAGACTTCGTCAGGACCGAGATTGCCTTTCACCACCCCTTTGGATAGGGCCTCATAAGCCTCTGATTGAGCCATACCGACCGGACTGGCCCCGAGCGCGGTCAGAGTTTTAGCGCTCAAGCCAGTAGCCCTGATCTCCATGCCTTTGACATCTTCCAGGGTATCTACCGCGGTCTTGGTGTACAGGTCGCCAGGGCCGGTGGTGAATACCATCAAGAGTCTGGTATCCTGAACCTCTTTGGGGGTTATGGACTGAATGGTCTCCCAGGCTACCCTGCTGCTCACCCTGGAGCTCTCATAGGTGATGCCCGGCAGTTCGAAGACTTCCAGGACCGGGAAGCGTCCACGCGTATATGAAAAACAGGAAACGCCAACATCTGCCACCCCTTTTACCACCCCGTCATAGATGTCATTGGCTTTTAACAGGGTCTCACCCGGATAGCTGGTGATCTTGACCTTTCCATTTGTTGCTTGATTGATCTCATTGGCCCAGGGCTGTATCAATTGGGTTTCAACCGGATGGGTGGCGGGCCAGAAGTGAGCCAGTTTTAATTCCACTACTTTGGCGTCAGCTCCGGTGGCAGCGCTTTTCGGACCGCACCCGGTAAGGGCGCTGAAAGCCAGTAACATCACAAAAGCCAGTGCCCAGGCGATGGTCTTTCTCCATCTCCTGCCTACCTTCCTACTCTGAGCAAAATTCACCTTTACGTCCTCCCTTTTTGTTTTTGCCCAGGAAAAGCAAAAAAACCCCCAGAGGAGTTATAAAAATGCAAAATCCCCAGGCAGGTATAACACCATCCGGGGTATCACATCCCAAATCCTACCATTCTACTTTTCCTACGCATATGCAGTTTTAGTATCATACACCGATAAATACCATACTACTGAATAATATATTACCATTCAGGGTAATATATTGGCAAGTCTGCTACAGTATATGCCTGGGGCAGTAATTTTATGTTAAACCACTCAGAAGGCAATTTGCCTCCCCACAGAAAGAATCCCGCTATATTTTTAATAAGTCGGATTTGGTATTCTGTTGAGTTCTACTGACCAGGAGGAGAGTTTCTCCTTTCCTTTGTACACCAGGACCCCCCTATTTAAATAACGGTCCGCAGCCGTTCTGATCAAGACCTCCGCGCCGGAGAAATCGCCTTTTTCGGCTTTATAGTCAGAGAGGATACAATCATCCGCAACCGTAAAAGTCCCTTCCAGGAGGCCCAGACCGGGATTCATCGACACCCAGGTAGTCAACTCTTTGCCTTCATCCCAGGGAATAACCTCATAGCGGTTGCGGATCTCGATAGATTCCTGACCAATAACCTTCATCACCCCATCATTGATCCACAGATCATCTTCATGAAAGATACGCACCTGCCCTTCAACCTGATGGGCCTGCCCGGTTTCTGTATAATAATAGCCACTGGCTTTCCAGAAGCCTTCCTCAAATAAGAATGTGTGTTGCAACTCCCATAACCTCCGATATCATATATTTTTTATTATAGTAAGTATAGCTTCATCCGTGAAGTACATCCGGTTTGTTTCCGTTATTTTTTCCATGCCTATAACATTCTGATATAGAATCCAGCACCCGGTACTGAGCGCCGTCCGCGGTTCGGCCCAAAAATCCGCAATCGATCAAAAGCCTGCGCAGCAGGAAATAGTCCCCAAAGGTATGCCACCTGTCGATTAACGCATTGACTTCCTTTTCGCTGTAAATACGTTCCCGCTCGAATTTACTGGCCAGATAGGACAAAACCGGGATTTTAGTGCGGTTTGGCCTGGGGATCTGCTTGATTTGGCCATCATTATTCAAGAAGATGTCTATATTTATCTTCTTGGCGGTCGAGCTCATATCAATACCCCATTTCCTGCAGTATTCTGAACAAGGCTTTCAAACGTTCCCCAATAAGCTCATCATCATTGCTGAGGGCCTGACTGAACAGCTTGATATCCTCATCGATCCTTTCGTTAGCGGTGCATACCTCGACAGTCATGGCATCGCCCTGCAAACCCACCCTGTCGATAGAGGGTTTATCAGGATCATAGAAATTCTCATAACGATAAGCCTCACTGAAATGAAACCTGGCTCTGCATATGAGAATGGCCAGGTCCAACACCCGGTGCAGCGGCAGCTCCTCAGATTGCCTGGACCATTTCTCCCCGGTGTGTCTCCATACTTTGGCTGAAATATCCAGCTTGCCACGGTCATTCCATTGCGCCAAACCCAGAGAAAGCCCCTTGGCATCTGATTTATACGCGTATCTGCCATCAACATTCTCGTAGTCTTCCACTACAATCACCGGTTTGTGTTTTAAAGCAGTTGGAATCTTCATAAGCTATTATCCTTTCCGGTTTACTAAATTAGTAGATTACTAATTTAGTAATTTTAATTATATACCCGGTTTGAAGATTGAGCAAATAGAAAAAACCGCCCGGCTATAAACATAATCCCATTTTTATGCTGCGGTGATTCTATGTTTTACGATGGCCATGATTTCGGTTTTCAACCTCTCCCCTTCCTCCAGGAAGCCTTTATATTTTTCAATGGCCGCGTTTATAACGGCCTCTTCTGAAATACCGGGGATATTTATCATAATATTGAGAACCGCGCCTTCCAGACCGGAATATGCCAGCAAGGCCCCCACTCCAATGTCTGAAGCCGCGTTTTTATTTCCATAGCGGGCAATATTGATTTGATGCTTTAACACCTGGAGGCATTTTTCGGCCACCTTCAGGGGTACTTCCAGGGCATACAGGTTGGCTTTCTGCATAGTCTCGCTGCGTTCCAGGCTTTCCTCCTCGGTTTTCCTGGGCAGCCTCATGGCTTTCATGACCAGGTTAAAGGCCCTGGTGTCATCATCGCACAGCTTCAACAGCTGGCTATTCAGTATTTTGAGGGTTTCATAGTCCTTTGCTATCTGGTATTTTAATTCTGCATCCAGGGCTTCATAAGCTTTCTTATTCGTGGAAAGATTGATCACCATTATGGACAAGGCCGAGCCGAAGGCTCCCGCCAGGGCTGCAGTGCTGCCTCCGCCTGGCGCCGGCGCCGGACTGGCCAGCAAATCATTAAAATCGTGTAATGTCATATCATATAGCAAACCATACACTCCTCTCTATACCAACCTGCCTCGATCAACAACTGTCCGGCCGCTTTTTATCACTTTATCTACATGGTTTACGCCGAAATGATAGATAACATAGTCCCAGTTGGGGGCGTCCAAAATGACCAGATCGGCTTTTTTGCCGGCCTCGATGCTGCCTATGTCTGCAGCCCGGTCAACTGCATGGGCGGCGTTTATAGTCATGCCTTTCAATATCTCCTCAGGGGACAGCTTCATGCCAAAGCAGGCTAAAGTCATGATCGCCTGAAGATTTTCGGTGGGGCAAGAACCCGGATTGTAATCGCTGGCCAGGGCTACTCTAATGCCCTTCGCCATCATTTTCCCGGCGTCGGCATATTTGCCCAGCATCAAATAAAAAGAGGTCCCAGGAAGAAGCACGGCGGTTACCCGGGCCTGGCTCATCGCGTTCAAACCGTCTTCAGAGGCGGCCAGGAGATGATCCGCGGAAACGGCCCCCATTTCAGCGGCCAGTTCCGCGCCCTGCAGGGGAACGATTTCATCGGCGTGGATTTTGAGTTTAAAGCCCATCGAGCGTCCCGACTCCATTAAAACCCGGGCTTCCCGGGGTGAAAATACGCCTTCCTCGCAAAAAACATCTATAAATTCGGCCAGCCTGTGCCGGGCTATATATGGCATGATCTCCTCAGTCATTAACCGGATATAACCCTGCGGGTTTCCGGCGTATTCTTCAGGAATAGCATGCGCTCCCATATAGGTGCTGATCAGGTCGATGGGATGCTCATCATTGAGTTCTTGTGCGACTTGCAAGCATTTTATTTCGGTCTCCAGGTCCAGGCCATAGCCGCTTTTGGCTTCGACTGTGGTGGTCCCATGGATCAGCATCCGATCCAGGCTTTTTCTGGCCTTGTTGCTCAATTCCTCCCGGGAAGCCCGCCGGGTCTTGGCTACGGTATCCAGAATCCCCCCGCCGCTCTTAAGAATGTCCAGATAAGACATCCCCTTCAGTTTCAATGCCAGCTCCTTTTCCCGTGATCCGCCGTGAACCAGGTGGGTATGTGCATCGATAAGTCCGGGGATTACGGTCTTGCCCCTGGCATCTATTATTTCTGTCCGGGGTCCACATATTGGCGCACCGGCATCGCCCCTGCCCAGGGCCATTATTCTGTCCCCGGCAACAGCTATATATCCATCGGTAACCTGCAGGGGAACGTTGTCCCGGCAGTCTAAAATGCCGTCAGATCTTATGATCAAATCCGCTCTCATGGCAATCACCTCATTCCAGCATCCTATTTTCAATCACCTGTTTTAAACTGAAATTCTCAATCTGCATATAATAAACCGCCGCATCGAGCAATGCTTCCATAGGTGTAAGACCGATGATCTCGCTGCCTGCTATCGTCACCCCGTACCTGCGGGCTTCAAATTTCACCATCTCAAATACCCGGTAAAGAGCGGTTTTAGTATAATCAGTCATATTTATGGATACCTGAACCATCCCTTTTTCCTTTAATTCCACGCCCATGGCCTTGCAATACCTTAATCCACCCGATATGTGGCGTATACATCTGACGATCTGGTTGGCAATATCCAGGTTACTGGTGTTTAAATTGATATTAAACGCTATTAAAGGCATTCTGGCCCCTACTGCGCTTGCTCCAGCGCTGGGATGCGGCTGCTCCGGTCCGAAGTCAGGCTTCCACTCCGGCTGCAACATTTTGGTCCCAAGGCCCTCAAACTCGCCTTTCCTGATGTTGGCCAGGTTCTCCCGCTCTGGAGCGGCCGCCGCCTTTTCATACAAAAATACCGGCAAGTTATACTGTTCGGCCATGGCTTGAGCGGTATCCCTGGCCAGGGCTATGGCCTCCTGCATCGGATAGTCCTGCAATGGTATGAAAGGCACTACATCGATTGCTCCCATCCGGGGGTGTGCACCCCGGTGGTTTCTAAGGTCTATATTTTGGACCGCAATCCCGGTTGCTTCTAATATGGCTTTCTTCACACTCAGCGGTTCTCCCATAATGGTCACCACGGTGCGGTTATGGTCCTTATCCGGGCTGTAGTCCAGCAACTTAACCCCGGTGGTCATGAAGAACGGAACTAAAATCTTCTGAATGGTTTCGATATTCCTGCCTTCGCTGAAATTAGGTACACACTCCACTAATCTGACTAATTGGGACATCTGAAACACCCTCCCTCAATACTGGTCGGCTTTATATGTCAGGCAGCAGGTTGGCGGATCGCTGCCAGTATCCGGGGACTCACCCTTTGCCGGGAATGCCCGGTTAAGGTTTGGGGACACACCCCTTTGGGGAATGTCCCCGTATGGTTTTTTTGATCAGGTTATCGTCGGGGAGATACGGCAAGGTGATATGGGCCCTGCCGCGATA
Source organism: Syntrophomonas sp. UBA1041 (assembly GCF_002316705.1). Taxonomy (NCBI): domain Bacteria; kingdom Bacillati; phylum Bacillota; class Clostridia; order Eubacteriales; family Syntrophomonadaceae; genus Syntrophomonas; species Syntrophomonas sp. UBA1041. The sequence goes on along the minus strand of NZ_DCEA01000121.1, from coordinate 10,943 downwards.
GGTTTGGTTGTATTCAATAGCGGTCGCTATGGAATTTGGATTCCTGGCCCATGAGCGCCTGGCTACTCCTCCCATAACATCCCACATCATGGCTGATTCAATGATGCCATCGACCCTTTCACTGCCATCCAACACCAGGCCGAAGCCTCCGTTTACAGCCTTGCCTATGCCGACTCCCCCTCCGTTGTGCAGGGCTACCAAGCTCATTCCCCGGGCGGCATTGCCGGCGAAGCACTGTACCGCCATGTCAGCCATGATATTGCTGCCGTCTTTGATGTTGGCGGTCTCCCTAAAGGGCGAATCGGTACCGCTGACGTCATGATGGTCTCTTCCCAGCATTACCGGACCAATCTCCCCCCTGCGCACCATTTCATTAAACTGTAAGGCGATTTTTTTCCGTCCCTGGGCGTCCTGATAAAGTATCCTGGCCTTGGTCCCTACTACCAGATCATGCTTCTGCGCATCCCGGATCCAGATATAATTATCCCGGTCCTGAGCCCGGCGCTCCGGGTCGATACATGCCATAGCCGCTTTATCGGTCTTTTCCAGATCCTGCTCCGAACCGCTCAAACACACCCACCTGAAAGGGCCGTACCCATAATCAAACATCTCCGGGCCCATAATGTCTTCAACATAGGAGGGGAATATGAAGCCGTCTTTCTCATCTATGCCGTTTCGCGATATTTCTTTGACCCCGGCGTCAAATACCGCTTTCATAAATGAATTCCCATAGTCGAAAAAATACGCCCCCCGCTCTACCAGAACCTTTATGAGTTCAAAATGTTTACGCAGGGACTTATCGACCTCTTCCCTGAACTTTACCCTGTCGGTGGCCAGCAGTTTCTCTCTTTCGTCAAAGCTCACTCCCTGCGGGCAGTAGCCTCCGCTGTACGCAGCATGACAGGAAGTCTGGTCTGACAGCAAGTCAATGTCCATGTTGTTCTCAACCGCATATTCCAAAAGGTCGACCACATTGCCATGATAGGCAATGGATATGGCTTCTTTTTTTTGCCGGTAATAATCGGCCAGTCCAAATGCTTCTGCTCTGCTGTCAGTGATTCTGCTCACCCAGCCCTGATCGAATCTGGTTTTGATGCGGGAGTAATCAACTTCGGCAATGATGCCCGCCCCGCCCGCTATCTCAATGGCTTTGGGCTGGGCTCCGCTCATGCCTCCCAAACCCGAGGTGACAAAAAGCCTGCCCTTCAGGTCTCCATCTGATGGAATTCCCAATTTCAGCCGGCCTGCGGTCAGAATGGTATTAAAGGTCCCATGCACGATTCCTTGCGGACCTATATACATCCACCCCCCCGCAGTCATCTGCCCGTAGTTGGCTACTCCCATCTGCGCAGCCACTTCCCAGTCTGCCTGATTATCGAACATGCCCACCATCAAGGCATTAGTTATTATTACTCGCGGCGCTTCCGGTTTAGAGGGAAAAACCCCCAAAGGGTGCCCCGACTCCACAACCAGGGTTTGATCCCGGCCCAATATTTCCAGGTATTTTTTTATCAGCCGGTACTGAAGCCAATTCTGGCATACCGAGCCGGTTTCTCCGTAGGTAACCAGTTCATACGGGTAAAGGGCTATTTCGAAATCGAGGTTATTGTCTATCATCACCTGGAAAGCCCGGCCTTCTACACAGTTGCCGCTGTACGAATCTATCGCTTGGCCGTATATCCTTCCGGGAGGGCGATAACGGTAAGCGTAAATGCGGCCATAAGTGATCAGCTCCTGCAAAAACTCAGGAGCCAGAATCTCATGGAGGTTTTCCGGAACGTAGCGCAAGGCGTTCTTTAAAGCGGTTTCCGTTTGAGATGGGGTCAAGCTGAAGCCTCTCGCCGGAGCTCTCCTTATTCCCGGCCAAAAATCAGGCATGTCAGGCAGTTCATCATCCAGCTTGACTAGCATAGCATTATAGCGGTTGTCCATAAATTCCCGGCCTCCTTATATAATCATTTGAACCATAGGTTCAGGCTCATCTGATACCAGTATATCCTGCCAATCGTCCCGCAGCCAGGCGGCCGCGTTTTCTATATCAGCCGCAAACACCCTGTCTCTGGTGATGGCGGGGATGACAGCGCGGGCCCCCTGATACAAGCGCTGGGTAAGCGGAGACAGCTTTTCTGCGCCGCGCAGTTCCACGGCCTGCAGGGCGCATATCAATTCTATGGCCAGCACCCGGCGGGTATTCTGTATGATTTGATAAGCGTGCCGCGAGGCGATGGTACCCATGCTCACGTGGTCTTCCTGATTGGCCGAGGAGGGTATGGAATCGACACTGGCGGGGTGGGCATAGGTTTTATTCTCCGATACCAGGGCAGCGGCGCAATACTGCAGTATCATGGCCCCTGATTGCAAACCTGGCTGAGGGCTTAAAAAAGCGGGCAGATTGCTGAGCTGCGGATTCACCAGGCGTTCCACCCGTCTTTCCGCGATATTGGCCAGTTCCGCCATGCCAATCTTAAGAAAATCCATAGCGAAGGCCATGGGCTGGCCATGGAAGTTGCCCCCGGAGATCACCTTGCTGCCATGATCAAAAATCAGCGGGTTATCGGTAGCGGCGTTGATTTCGATCTCGAGCTTTTCCTTAACATAGCCCAATACCTGCCAGGTAGCCCCGAACACCTGAGGGATGCACCTCAGTGAATAGGCGTCCTGAACCCTCAGCTCTCCCTGACGGGTGGTCAGCTGGCTTCCTTTCAGGATGTTTCGCATCCTCCGCGCAACGTCTACCTGTTCCTGATATCCACGGGCCATGTGTATCGCGTCATCAAACGCGTCAATAATTCCTTGCAGCCCCTCTACGCTTAAAGCGGCAATCATCTCGGCCTGATAAGCCAGTTTTTCTGCTTCCAAATAGGCCACCGCCCCCATAGCGGTCATGGCCTGAGTTCCGTTTATTAGAGCCAACCCCTCTTTAGCCTGCAGTATGACAGGCTTGATTCCTTCAGCTTGCAGGGCTTCCAGGGCGGGACATTCTTGGCCCTGATAGTGTACCCTCCCCTCACCGATTAACGCCAGGGCCAGGTGAGCGAGGGGGATCAAGTCCCCGCTGGCGCCCAGCGAGCCCTGCTGGGGTATGAGCGGGTGAATGCGCGCATTGAGCATCCGTACCAGGGTTTCGATTATCACTCTGCGCACCCCGGAAAAGCCCTTTAGGAGCGTGTTGGCACGCAGCAGCAAAATGGCCCGGCTGACGATTTCCGGAAACATCTCGCCCACTCCGCAGGCATGGGAATGGATTAAATTAAGCTGCAGTTCCTGGCAATCTTCGCAATCGATCAGCACATCACTTAATTTTCCGAAACCGGTGGTGATCCCATATACGATTCTGCCTTTTTCTACTATGCTCTCAACCGCTCTGCGGCTGGAATCGACGTCTTCCAGGCTGGCCGGTGAAATGTTTACTTTTTCATTCTTATAGAGCACATCGCTGATCTCTCCCAGGGTCAGGGAATGGCCGGTTAATGTAACCATCTTTATACCTCCTCTCTTTAATAAAAAAGGCTCTATTAATAAAAGTCACAGACTTTCACTAATAGAGCCCCCTATCAACTAAACGCTATAGGCTCCTAAAAGTATCCGGTTTTAAAAAACAGCTAGATATGATTGATGCCCAGGCCTACCACCTCATGTTCCAGGCCCTTTATCGGTGCTCCAATGGTGCCATACAAGGCCACCGCGATCCATTGACCCTCTTCCATGCCGTCATAGGGATTGCCTTTGATAATTGAAAACCTCAGCCCGACGGTGCGCTGAACCGAACCCAACTGTATCTGCCCCCGGGTCACTCCCTCCATGGCTTCCAGGATAGCGTGGTAGAGGGCATGAGATTCCCGGTATACCTCGGGTTTGATGAGCTGATTCTTCTTGGCCGCGGTTTCAATCGCAGCTACGACTTTGTGAGACTCCATCGAGCCTACTTTGCCCACACAGCATTGCCACTGCAGCTGTTCCAAGGTATTAAGATAGCTGTCATTGGCGTCTTCTCCTGACAAAACTAACAATAAAGCACTTTTGCCAATCAAGTTCTTGGATAGGTGAGCCATTCGGATACACGCTTTCTAATAAACTAAAGCTACTATTTTAATTTTATGTTTATGACTGGTTTTTGTCCATTATATCCTTTGACGTTAATGCCGCTCAGCAGATATTAACGAACTTTTACTGATACGAATGCTGACAGGCTTCGGTTTTATTGCTGCGCAGATCCTGCAGCTGGGAAGCCAGCATACCTGACAGCATCAGTGCACAGCCCATGATCTCCCGGACATCCATGGTCTCGCCAATCAACAAAAAGCCTCCCAGTACCGCAAATACCGTTTCCATACTGAGTATAATGGCTGCTGCGGCCGGCGGCGCGTGTTTTTGCCCCACTATTTGCAGGGTATAAGCAATTCCCACCGAACATACCCCGCCGTATACTATGGGTACGGCTGCGGCCATCAGGCTGCCCATAACGATGGTCTCAGTAAAGGCTGCAGTAATCAAACTGAGTATGGAACAGGTTAAGGTCTGAAACCAGGATAGCTTCAAGGCGTCGACCCGGCGAGAGAAATAGCCGATGATAAGGATGTGAAAAGCCCAGAAGAGTGCCCCGATCAGCTCCAGAAGGTCCCCCGGTTGAATGCCGGCCGCCTCTTTGATACATAACAAATACAGTCCCGCCATGGCCAGCATACACCCCAGCCAGATTGAAGCGGAAGCTCTCTGCCCTATGAAAATACCCAGAACCGGCACCAGTACCAGATACAGGCTGGTCACGAAAGCAGCCTTGCCCGCGGTGGTAGTCACGAGTCCGATTTGTTGGAGGGAAGCAGCTATAAACAGAACCGTTCCGGCTAGTATTCCCGGCAGGAGGGCGTCTTTAAATTCCGTGGACAGAGATTGTGTTTTATCGCGGAAGACAAACAACAGAGGCAGCAGCGACAGGCCGCCCAACATAAAC
>NZ_DCEA01000121.1:5479-5852 GCF_002316705.1 Syntrophomonas sp. UBA1041 | reverse complement strand
GGCCGCCCAACATAAACCGCACTCCGTTAAAAGTAAAGGGGCCCACGTGTTCCATACCCACTCTTTGGGCTACGAAGGCCAGCCCCCAAATGGCTGCTACCAGCAGCAGCAAAAGATTTGATTTAATAACGCTCACCAGCGGGCTCCCTTCCTGGCTTGACAGAATTTTAGCTGAAGCGCAAATGTATTAGCGTTTTTAGCCCTAAAGTATAGAATACCTTAATGACATTCAAGAAGAAAGCCCCCTGGCTGGCAAAAAACCTGTTGAACAAGTGTTTTGCACAGTTTAATGCTGCGGCGGTCGAATCCTGAAATGATGTTCTAAAAGGCAGATAATAACACCTTAAGGAAACATTGTTTATTGATTTCCATA
>NZ_DCEA01000121.1:0-5335 GCF_002316705.1 Syntrophomonas sp. UBA1041 | reverse complement strand
TTATTGATTTCCATATTATGGAACAAGGACTCGTATACCTATCTCCGGAGTCGGACCTTACCCTGATCTGACTAGGACAAAACTAACTTTCAAAAGAGGAGGTTTGGCCAATGCTGAAGAGACTGTGGTGTGCCCTTTCAGGGCATAGATTCGTACCGTTATTCGAGGAAAATACTAATATTCCCCGCTACTGGTACTGCAGAAAATGCGGGAAGCGTTGGGAGTGTTCATAAATAGAGCAAAGTGCCGCGTTAGTTGAGAGTATAAGGGTTTTCTGACCCGGCCCAGATGTCTTGACAAGCGCCAGTCTTGCATCCAGAGGCACCGGGCGTTATAGCGCCCGGTGCCTTCTTGCTATTTTTGCATCAAAGCCACCCTCTGGTTGACATCATCCCAGTTAACCAGGTTCCACCAGGCTTCAACCCAGGCGGCGCGTCTGTTCTGATATTTTAAATAATAGGCGTGCTCCCATACATCTACAATTAAGAGCGGAACCGCGCCCCATTGAGTCAGATCCTGATGCTTCTCGGCCTGTAATACCACCAGTTTCCGGAATACCGGCTGGCATGCCAGTATAGCCCATCCGGAGCCTTCGACTGCGACCGCAGAGGCTGTAAACAACTTCTTGAAGTTATCAAACGACCCGAAGTCGCGGTCGATCAGTTCCGCCACCGCACCGTAAGCAGGGCCTCCGCCCTCCGGCTTCATATTTTCCCAGAACATGGTATGCAGGATGTGCCCGGAGCCGTGAAAAGCCAGTTCCCGCTCGATGTGTTTAATCAAAGCGAAATCACCTTTGGCGATGGCTTCGGATAATTTGCTTTCGGCACTGTTTAAGCCGTCAACATAAGCTTTGTGGTGCATATCATGATGCAGCCTTACGGTTTCTTGGTCGTAGTAGGGCTCCAGAGCATCATATGAATACGGTAAATCGGGCAGGGTATGTGCCATTTTATCCACTCCTTTCTTTCCTAATAATACCAGTATATTTTAACCATTCTCAACTCCGCAGTCACAATAAACCGCTAAAAGTTATATTATTAGTGATGGCAAAAGGGGCGGGCTTTATTCATTGAGGATTTGGTCAGCTCGAGGCCAGTTAACTATTATGAGCCCGGCTAAAATGAGTGTCGCCCCTGCAACAAAACTTAGCGTAAGGTTTTCATTCAACCACAGCCATCCCAGCACTGAACCTACCACAGGCTGAAAACACATGAAAAGTGAACCTACTCCTGCATCCATCAGATCCATGCCTTTGTTCCAGAGAAATAACGCTATCGCGGTGGAAACAATACCGATATATAGGGTTCCCAGCCAAACCAGGCTGCTGGCAAACAACCGTACTTCATAGAACTGCATCTCTCCGATGGCAACCGGAGTGGTAAAAACAGCGGCGAATAACACCGCATAGGTAGTGATGGTCAGGGTCGAATACCGGGCTGAGGCTTTTTTAACATAAATCGATAAGAATGCCCAGGTGATAGCGGCAATGAGCAGGAACAGGCTCCCCTGCCAGCTCTTTTCACTCTCGGGGTTGAAGCCGATCACCATCACTATTCCCAGCATCGACAGAAATAGAGCCGCCAATTTCCGAGCATCCAGAGTTTCCTTCAGTAGAGGGCGGGCCAGTAAAACCGTAAATACCGGCGAACTGGTGGTAATCAGTGCTCCGGTGTGGGCGTCAGACAATTTGGTTCCCAAAAACTGCGCGCCTATCGATACGAAGTAACCGATAAAGCCGATCCAGCCCAAAAGCATTAAATCGCGCCGCTCAATTTTATGCTGGCGGCAGAGGATCATCAATATAAAAAGCACCAGCCCGGCGATAAGATAGCGCAGCCACAACAGGGTAAAAGGAGGCACATAATCCATTACATATTTGCTTACCACATACAGGCTCCCCCAGATACTGGCTGCGAGTGATAATGAGATTGCTCCCCAAAGCTGCTTATTCATACCTTTCCATCCCTTTTAGATTACATTCCACAAAATAAAACACCTCCATCCCGAAAGGATAAAGGCAGATCAGCATAAGCAATTTCTAAGAATTATACCTGCAGCCCCAAAACCATGTCAATAAAAACCGGGCGATTGTATGGTATGCCTTTAGGAGCCGGGTTCAGGGACATGATAAATGAGCGAAAAAGGCCCCCTGATCAAGGAAGCCTTATTTTGCTTAGCTAAATGTAATATGTGCTCAATTTAGACGCACTCTGATTTGGCTGCCTGCATCATAAACTCTCCATTATCAGGTTGGCTCCTACTCTTCTATCGCGATACTCAAAGGCAATATTAATCATCCGTGCACAACTCTATCGTTTCCATGTCCATGTCCAGGAGATTGATCAGCATAATCCGGTTACGCAGCAATTCCCCGCGGCCCAGCAGAATTTTAACCGTTTCAGCCACTTGCAAACTGGCCACCAGGGCGGGAGTGAAAGCCGGAGTAGATAAAATTCGCCCGTTCTCATAATTCTGTCTATAGATTTCTTCAATTACTGTATCACCCGGGAATTGGGTCGTAAGCTGGCCCACCCATCCTTCTACGGCTCCATGCACCAAAGGAATCCCCAACTCCCGGCAGGCAGAACTTAACTTGAGACGATCCCGGGCATTATCCAAGGCATCTATGACTGTTTTACAGCCCGGCAGTACGGTCCTGGCCTGCTCCATATCGAACCGGGACTTTACCGCTTGAAAGCAAACTGCCGGATTAATAGCCTTCAATCTTGATTCTGCCGCCTCCACCTTGCTCTTCCCAAGCAGACTGATATCCGATAGGATCTGACGGTTGATATTATGCTCTTCAAATGCATCAAAATCCCAACCTATAATCGTTCCGATCCCCAGTCGGGCCAGCTGCTCTAAGACGTTGCCGCCCAGCCCGCCGCAGCCTATAACCACCACTTTGGAATTTAACAAAACTTGCTGTTCAGAAACACTGATGGTTCCAATATTACGATGGTAACGCAACGGAATAATCCCCTGGGACAATGCCTGATCTTCCAAAGATCGCTCCTGGACGCCGGTCTGAGAAGATATTTCACGCACCTCTGCCCAGGCCAGGGAACCTGCCTCAGAAAACTTCTTTAATAAACTTGCTGCTTTTTCATCCATTATCAACCACCTGCCACGGGAGGGAATATGGCCAGCACATCTTGCTCTTTTAAGACAGTGTCAAAGCTCGCGTGCCTGCCATTGACGAATATGATCCCGATTTTCATTTCTTCAGCATCAATGGAAAGATCATTTAAAACCTGCAACACATTGGTTCCCTCTGGAAATTCCAAATCATTGACCTTGAATCGTCCTTTGCGCAAGTTGGCAAACAACTTTACCGTGATCTTCATGGCCCCATCCTCCTGTGAGTATAATCAATTATTCCGAAACAAAGACCGCTATTTTTTCCGCCATCATTCTTTTACGGCAGTCTTCACACAGGTCTGACTGGATCACATATTCCGGCTTCCTTGCGGTTAAATGAGCGATTTCTTCACGGCTTGCATAATAGCTGCCGCAGCGCGAACAAGCCTGCATGGCAAAGGCCTTGTTCCAGATGACCCGGATTCCCTCCTTTTCCGTCATTTCAATGGCTCCGGCCGGGCATACCCGGGCGCAGGTTCCACAGCCTATGCACACCGCCGCGGCTTCATCATAGGGAGTGGCAACCCTTTTCTGAGTTCCCCGCATGATGAGGGAAATCGCGCTGCTCCCCAGTTCTTCGCAGGCCCGCACGCAGATATTGCATAGAATGCAGCGTTCTTCGGGATTTTCCTGCAGTGAGTTCTGCGGGCATCCGTACTCTTGAAAAAGCTGTCGCATAACTGGACTCCCGGTAGCCCGCTTGTAGAGCAGCATAATGATATTGCGCCTTATCTTATCTATAACCGGAGTGGAGGTAGTGACTTCAATTCCCTCTTTCACCGGATAGGTGCAGGAAGCGACCACTTCTTTCCTGCCGCCCTCATTGACCTCGACCATACACAGCCGGCAGCGGCCTTGTCCCTCCAGGGATTCATGGTAACAGAGGGTGGGAATATGGATTCCGGCTCTGCGGGCCGCTCCCAGGAGCGTTTCTCCCAAAACCGCGTCAATTTCTTTTCCATCCACGATTATCTTCATAATCCCATACCTCCTATACAACTTTAATAGCCCCGAAATTGCAGCGATTGAAGCAATCACCGCAGCGAATGCACAGTTCCTGGGAGATAGTATGAGGCTCCTTCTTCTCCCCGCGAATAGCCTGCACCGGGCAGTTCTTTTCACACAAGCCGCAGCCGGTGCATATCTCAGGAATTATATCAAAGGTAGTCAGGCTGCGGCATACCCCGGCTGCACATCTTTTTTCATGAATATGGCTGATATACTCGGGGCGAAAATACCTGAGAGTCGATAATACCGGATTGGTAGCCGTTTTGCCCAGGGCGCACGATGATGCCGCCTTCAGGGTTTCGCTCAGATCTTCCAACAGATCTAAATCTTCCATTTTTCCATGTCCTTCACAGATGCGGGTTAGAATCTCCAGCATTCTGTCAATTCCTTCACGGCAGGGAACACATTTGCCGCATGACTCCCCGGCCAGGAAATGGAGATAATACCGGGCCACCTCTACCATGCAGGTATGTTCATCCATTACGATAAGACCGCCTGACCCCATCATTGAGCCCGCCTCGGTCAATGAATCAAAATCAATCTCCAGGTCCAGCAACTCGGCCGGTATGCATCCGCCGGACGGCCCCCCGGTCTGAACGGCTTTGAAAGCCTTCCCTTTGAGAATCCCCCCGCCGATGTCAAAAATGATTTCCCTTAAGGTGGTGCCCATCGGCACTTCCACCAGTCCGGTATTTACTACTTTACCTACCAGGGAAAACACTTTGGTTCCTTTACTGTTCTTACTGCCAATAGACGCGAATTTTTCTGCGCCTGCCAGGATAATTACCGGGATATTGGCCCATGTTTCCACGTTATTGATTATAGTCGGCTTTCCCCACAGCCCCTTCTCGGTGGGATAGACGTATTTATCCCGCGGTTCTCCCGCATTTCCTTCAATGGAGTTCATTAAGGCCGTCTCTTCACCGCAGACAAAAGCCCCCCCGCCCCGTACGATTTCAATATCAAACGCCCATCCCTTGCCCATAATGTCCTCGCCTAAATATCCATTAGCTCTGGCGTCCTGGATGGCTCTGCCCAGATTTTGCACGGCCAGTCCATACTCGTCGCGGACATAGATGAATCCTTTATGAGCGCCTATTGCCATCGACCCGATGATCATGCCTTCAATAACGGTATGGGGATCTCCCTCCATAATGCTGCGATCCATAAAGGCGCCGGGATC
>NZ_DCEA01000078.1:0-10197 GCF_002316705.1 Syntrophomonas sp. UBA1041 | reverse complement strand
TTTACCTTTTGTTTTTGGTGGAGGCGGGGGGAGTCGAACCCCCGTCCGAAAGAAAGACCAGAAGAGTCTCTCCGAGCGCAGTCTGCGGTTTGTGCTTCGCCCGCGGGACGCCCGCAGACAGGCTTCCTTTGCGCTATCCCCGATTAGTTTCCCCTTAAAGCCCCTCGAGGAAGAAGGCTTCAGGGTACCCTAACTAAGTGACGCCCTGCACCAGACCGTTAGGAAATCTGGCCGGACGAGCCGCTTAAGCGGCTAGTGCGAAGTTATCTTCGGCAGTTATTGTTTTTTCGCCTTTTTATCGAGCTGGCGACAACTCGGCTCGCTACTCAACCCATCTATTCCCCCGTCGAAACCAGTACGCCCCCTTGTAAATAATATGCTCATCGCACATGCAATATTAAACCCTAAAAGGCTCTTTGTCAACCCCGCTTTAACAACCTAAAGATCAGCGAAACAGGGCGGATAACGCACTGTGCCGGTCACGTTATCAAGGACGTTGGGTATAAGTTCCAAAACCATATAAACCTCATCCGGTATGGTAAATGGTGCATATATTCCCTTGTCAGATGCCTTGACAAAACCAAAACGCGGATAATACTCAGGATGCCCCAGGACTACCACGGCTGGAAAAAGCGAACTTTTCGCGCGCTCTAATGCGAATCGAACCATTTCAGTACCAATGCCTCTCCCCTGGTACTCGGGGAGCACTGACATAGGCGCCAGGGCCAGGATTGACATCACATCATGACTGCTTACCAGCATAGCGGCACTCATTAAAATGTGCCCAACAATAATATTACCGTCTACTGCCACCACCGATAATCCGGGTACATAAAACCGCGATCCGCGGATTAAATCAACCAGTTTCCCTTCTACATCACGGCCAAAGGCGAGTAAGTTCACCTGACGTATGGCGTCTTCATCTCCAGGCATTTCGGGCCTTACTGTGATCATGTGGTTTCATCCCCTATCTCCATTAAGTCTGCATTCTTGATTTGATCACCTGTTGGATGTTGCGCCGAGCATCCCGCTCCGCGATGTCCTCGCGTTTGTCATATAGCTTTTTGCCTACTCCCACAGCCAGGTCCATTTTGGCCAGACCATTTCTAAAGAATACTTTCAAAGGAATCAAAGCATAGCCTTTTTCCCGTTGAAAGCCCTGCAATCTATTAATCTCACGACGGTGCAATAATAGCTTCTTAGGCCTTAAGGGGTCGTGATTAAAGCGGTTGGCTTTATCATAGGGACTGATATGAAAATTGTTGACCCACACCTCCCCGTCTTTTACTGTAGCGTAGGCATCCTGCAGATTGCCCCTGCCCATACGCAGCGACTTCACCTCGGTGCCTGCCAGGACCAGTCCACATTCAAAGGTTTCTTTAATATGATAATTAAAGCGCGCTTTGCGATTATCCACTACCGGCTTGATTCCGCCGTGCTTTTTTGCCATGTTATACCTCTACCTCATTTGAGCAAGACCAATTACTAAAATTATACCCTCACCTCGGATACCGGAGTCCAAGGCCAGGGCTTTTAAGGCTCGCAATATAGTCTCAATTATTATAGCTTAAATTCCATTTTCAAGCAATAATTGCCCATAATAATACTGCATTGCCATAAATACCCTATCGCAAAGACCCCCCAGTTTATCCGGAGGGTCTCTGCGATTCGAGGTATGTTATGCCGTTTTTTTCAAAGCGTTCAAAATAACGGTCACAGCTTCAGCCCTGCTGGCTCCCTTGCCGGGCCGGTAGGTGTTGTCTTCGTAGCCGTTGATTAGCTGATTGTTGAAGGCGGTGGCGACCGCATCTACAGCCCATGCCGAAATCTGACTGTTGTCTGCAAAGGTTGTGCTTCCAGTCTCTGGTGTCAGCTTGGCGGCTTTCACTACCATGACTGCCATCTGCTCGCGGGTGATGCTGTCGTCCGGCCCAAAGGTATTGGCATCGTATCCGGTAACTATACCCAGAGCATTAGCGATAGCTATCTCCTTTTTGGCCCAGTGATTGGCGGTGTCTGCAAAGGTCTTCTCTGATTCAGCCTCCAGCTTAAAAGCCTTGACCAGAACAGTGACAAACTCAGCCCGGGTGATGCCTTTATCCGGCCCAAAAGTACCATCTATATAGCCGGTTATAGCGCCCATAGCCACTAACTGCTCAATGTTGTCCTGCGCCCAGTGTCCGTTGATATCAGTAAGCTGTGGAATTTGTGGTTCCGCCGGGGGTTCTGCCTCACCAATCCGGTAGGTAAAACTCTCCACCGCGCTGCCTTCCAAGGACTTAACCTGTTGCGCTTCGTCATCGCCTTTAGTATAGGTTATAGCAGCCACTTGTCCCTGCACTGCTTTGGTTTGCAGAACTAATTTGATCTTTTCCGGGGTGTTGGTGTTTTCCACAGCAGTGACCGCAACCGGGGCTTCATCGACAGTCACTGCAAACTGTGCTTCGGTTCCGGCAGGATCAGCCATGGCTTGGTCAAAAGTTATACTTATATCGCCTTTATTACTGATTTCAGCCGTAACTAGCTGCGGAGCCTCTGCTGCCTCCGCCTCGGCAGTAGCAACAGTTGCACTGGGACCGTCATCTGTCCAGACCTCGCCATTGCCGGCCTCAACTTTAAAGATATAGGAAGTCCCGGCCTTTAAATCGTTCAGTTCAATGGAAACACCATCATTGACAGTTGCGGTTTCCACACCATCGACAAATACTTTATAAGCTGTGGCATCGCTGGCAGCAACCCAGGTCAAGGTTAAGCTGTCAGCTGTTATATCAGATGCAGTCAGTGTCGCTCCCTCGGGCCAGGCAGGAGGATTTGCAGCCGGTTTTTCTGCAGCTGCCTCGGCAACGCTGAACCGCCATACATAATCCTTCCCCAGAGTATCGCCGTTATTAGCCTGTATGGCAGCGCCTAAAGTAACGGTATAGTCACCCGGTTCCAGGTCAGTATTCTGCAGATTAAGCTCCAATTGTTTAAGTTTAGGCTGTTCCTGCTCAGTATAGGTGAAATCCTGAGCAATATCCAGACTGATAGGTTCGCCTCCTGCTGCAGCCAGGGTAACCAGGCCTTTACTGGCCTCCAAATTATTATCCAGGCCTTTGCCGAAATTCCACTGAAAGACAATATTTTCACTCTCTAAAGCTTCATTAACCTGAAATACAACCGCATCGCCATCACCACTCACGGCTGTTGCCGCCGGAGACAACAATTCTACACTCATGTCCTGGCCATATGCCGAGGACACATTGCCGACTACAGCCATCGTCAAGAATAGAATCATCATAAGTACTGTGGTGGACTTTCGATAAACTTTGCAATTCATTGATAATACCTCCCGCGTTTTAATAATTCTTTAATACTGTTTCCTTACTCACCTGCCTTAAAAAATATATTACTATGCTCTACCGCAGTTTCATGCCACGGTTATCTAGCTCTTGGCCGCCCGCATGCCCGTGCCTTTCAGCATTTTATCGACGGTAGCCTGATCTAACTGCCAGTCAAAGAACTCCTGATAAAAATCCTGGGTCGCTTTGACCATGTCCCAATCTTTGAATAGCTCGGGATAGGCCAGTTTTGCTGTCCACAAAACCGCCAGGGGGGTCTCCAGGGAAGAGGTATGACCCCAGCGGGAAATGCCGATGGGCAGCGGCAAAACCCGGTTATTTTTTACCGCCTGCAGCGGCCGCCAGTGTTCATGCTCCATAATATATCCCACCAGGTTGGGGTCGTTAACCAATATATAGTCGGGATTCCACAAGAGTATCTGTTCCAGGCTGGCATAATGATTGCCATCGCTGAACTTCAGACTCTGGCCCACTGACACGTTGGTAATCCCGGCCGCCCTGGTCCAATCCGCGGCCAGACTATCGGCGGTGTCGGTGCGGGTGGCTTCGGCCGTGGAATGATAGAGTGTGACTCTGTCCTTGTCTGGGACAGCCGTAACCCGTTTCTGCACCTCGGCAACGGTCTGCTGATAAAACTCGGTGTAGCGCTGACCTTCAGCTTCAGTGCCCAGGATTTTGGCTATCATTTGCATGGCGTATTGTTGTTCGGCCATATTGCCGTACTGCAGGGCAATCACCGGTATATTGACCTTTTTTAATTTATCCATTTCGGCTTCATTGCTGGTGGTATCGCCTTTGACAAAGACCAGCTCCGCTTTGCTGCTCAGTAATTCTTCGATATTTATTACTTCATTGCTTTTGGGTACTGGCAAACCCTTGAGGTGGGGAAACATTTCTACTAACAGGATATCTCGCTGCATTCCGCCTGAGGTCGCCACTATAGTGCCTGCCTTGCCATACATGGCTATGGCATAGCCTGCTTCCGGGCACAGGCAGGCGATACGCTCTGGATTAATCGGTACTTCTACCTGCCTGCCAATACTGTCAGTGATAATCTGAGTCGGTTTTTCAGCCGGTGAAGTGTCTACGGCCTTACCGCTGCAACCCGCTGCCGCCAGCGCTAAGAACAACAGCAGTAATACCAGGCTGATCCTGCGCCATTGCTTTAGCCGCTGCGTGGCTCTTGATGTGGTCAACGCTATACCCCCCTTAACTTTCTGAGTTAATTGTACATATGGGCACTACCTGTTTTAAATGCCCCCCATCATCAAGTCCGCAGTTTATGATGCGGGTTCTTATGCTGTAAAGCTCGCCCAGATTTTGCTCGGATAATACCTCGGATGGTTTTCCCAAGGCCATGATCTGCTTATCCTTCACCAGTGCGGCTCGGGTTTTGATCCCCTGGTTTTCAAAATAATAGCCGTGATTGGGTACATGTGTCGCCATCAGGACTGCCAGGCCGGTCTGCTTGACTAGTTCAACTACCGTTTCCAGTATTATCAGTTCGTGTCTGTAATCCAAATGGGCAGTGGGTTCATCCATTATTATCAACGGGCTGTTCTGTGCCAGCGCCCGGGCCACCATCACCAGCTGACCCTCTCCGCCGCTCAGCTGCGTATAGGGACGATCCTTCAGCCTGGAAACTCCCACCATATCCAGAGCCTTTTCCGCGATGGCCACATCTTCCTCTGAAGGCACATCAAACGGGCCAATAAAAGAAGCCCGCCCCATAAGGACAATATCCCGCACCAGATAGGGAAAGGTTTTTTGGTGCATTTGGGGTACATAAGCTACTTGCCTGGCAATCTGAGGTGCGGCCATATTATCGATGGGGCTGCCGTTTATTAAAACCTGGCCTGCATACGGCTTGAGCCAGCCCAAAATACAATCCAGAAGTGTGGTTTTACCGCAGCCGTTAGGCCCCAGCAAGCAGAATATCTCTCCCGGGTTAATATTGAAGCTTATCTTATCCAGGATGAGTGCCTGGGGATATCTGAAACTTACATCCCTGACCTCCAGCAATGGCGCCATCTTACCAGCCACCTCCTTTGGTCTTCTTTAACAAGTAGACAAAGAAAGGTCCTCCCAAAATGGCGGTGAGTATACCCAGAGGTATTTCGGAGCCGGTTAGGATTCTGCCAAAATCATCCACGATAACCAGAAATGTAGCCCCTAATGAAAAGCTCACCGGAATTAGGACGCGGTTGTCATTGCCTACCAGCATACGCCCTATATGAGGAATTACCAGACCGACCCAGCCGATTATACCGCTAACGCAAACCGCTCCAGCAGTGGCTAGTGTGGCACAGGCTATGACTATCCCTTTGTTTAATGTGGTATTTATTCCCAAGGAATGAGCCTCCCGGTCACCCATTGATAAAACGTTTATCCTCCACCTGATCAGAATTATTCCGCCCACTCCAACCAGCATAGGAATACCGGCTATCATGATATCACTATAGCGCGCGGAGGCTAGACTGCCCATCAGCCAGAAGACGATGGCGGGCAGTTCATTCATGGGATCGGCCAGGTATTTGGCCAGGGAGAGCAGGGCTGAAAACACCGATGACACGATCACTCCACCCAGAACCAGCATGATAGTGGGAGTGCCATTATATACCTTGCTTATGAAATAGCTTAAAATTACCGCAAAAATTCCAAAGGCAAACGCACAGGTGTAAATAGCTGCCACCTTATGAAAAAGGATTATGGCCAGTGCGGCCCCAAACCCGGCCCCAGAACTGACCCCTAAGATACCCGAACTGACCAGGGGATTACGAAACAATCCCTGAAAAGCCGCCCCGCTAATAGCCAAACAGCCACCCACCATAGCCCCCAAAATGGCCCGGGGCAGACGGATATCCCAAACTACGGTCTGATAAATATCTTCGATATAGCAAGGCTGCATGGTAATACGGCAGCCTAGTATGTTTATAACGGTGGCAATATCAACCGGATAGCGGCCGATTAACAATGAAACCAGAATTACCAGGAAAGGTGCCGCAATAAAGAGCAAAAACATCCATATCTTTTTCGTCACAACTCACCCCAACACGCTTTGTTATATTTATTGCGGCAATGATCAGGCAGCGTCACTAACACTGAATCTAATATGGCAACTCATTAGAGGCCGCGGCGTTTTCTGTAAAACCACCAGGCCCCCAGCCCGGCGACAGCGACGATAACCAGGTCGACGGCAATTCGCTTGTTCCTATATTCCTTCTGTTCGGCAACATCTTGCTGGCCTGGCTGAACCTGCTCTTGTCCTGCCGTAGCAACAGTTCCGGATTCTGTTTCCTGTTGGGTCATGTCCGGCGGGCTGCCCTCAACGGTCCCAGAAGGAGATGATTCTGAAGGAGCAGCCGCTTGCGGGTTTGTGGGTGGTGTAGCTGAGGGTGACGATGCCAGCTCTCCAGTCTGCTGAACCGGCTGTTCACCTGCTGCGGCACCGGCTGTGGTAAAGGTAACCGTAGCCTTTTGGCCTAAAGTAACCCCGCTTTTAGACTCCATATTGGGAGCTATTTCAATTCTGTACAGAGTGCCTGCCTGGAGCTTTTGCAAAGGCTTTACAATGGCGTCATTACGTTTCTCCCGTTCCACCTGATCATCTGCCATGATCACTTCAATAGGTATGCGGGTGTTCCCCGTCCACATGGAAAAACAATTTCGGTTGCTCTCACGAACCGTCATATAGCACACATTTTTGTTAAAGGTAATTTTAATCTCAGGGGTAAGGGTTATACCAGTAGAGCCATCAGCCGGAACTACGCTTTCAATGACCAGAGGCTGCTGCTTTCCTCCACCGGAACCATCCCCATCGCCGTCTCCGTCAGCAGCCGCCGCAAAACCGGGTAAGAGCAAACAAAACAATAGCGCAATACATAACGACCAATGGATTTGCTGGTTTTTTCTCATAATTCTACCCCCCATGAATAATAAAAGTCAGTTGCAGAAAACAACTGACTAAGCACCACAAATAAGGCCTGGACATAGTGGCACTGGTCTAGTTTCCTTTCCGCATCGGGAGGCATAGCCGTTTCCCGCTATACCCTGTCGGTCAACTGTCCATGGTTTATCTTTAGGTACAGTAACTCGAAAACCGAACACAGCATTATTCGATTTTATACATCAACCATTCGACATAATTGTTATATTTCCTTTTTGGAAAACCCGGCAAAATGTAGGGAAGCGGCTTGCATAACCTGCCCTGCCTTGCACTTTACGCTTACCGTTTTGTATGCCACCTGGTTAACCTTTGTGCCGGTAGTCTTATTCAGAGGAAAAAGTTGATCTATCCAGCGATAGTCTGGTCAGTATCTTTTTATCTTTTGCTGCCAGGATTACCGCCGTATCTGTGGCTAAGGGAATAAGCCCGGTTGCGTATAGTTTCAGGCCATCGAGTTCTTTTATAGCCCATTTTGAGGAGAAGACTTTTCCATTGTAGGTATTGATGAACATATTTAAATCGAAAAGAGCTGCCTTTAAAGGATAGTGTTCCAGGAAGAAATCGTGGATTAATAGCAATCCTCCGGGTTTTAGACATTCGGCGGCCCTATCCAAAAGGACAGCGGCCTCTGCTTCTGAATAGGCGTGAATGATGTTGGAGAGAATTACCAGGTAATAGCTTTCCTTATCTACCGGCCATGTTTCCAGAACATTGGCCTCACAATAGTCGATCCTGCCTCCCCATTGCCGGGACGCCATTAACTCCCGAGTGTATTCCAGCACTTCGGGGAGATCCATAAGAGTAGCCTTCATGGCGGTAAATTTTTCAAGAAAACCGGCGGCAACGGCCCCGGAACCAGCGCCTACGTCGAGAATCTCGCCCTCCATGTTTAGACCTTCGAAAATGGCAAGCAGCTCCTCAACTTTAGTCCTGGCCACTCGATCCATGGCCTTGATATATTTTCTTATTCTATCCCGTCGTTGATCCGGCTGGTCTGAGCCAAAATCCACTCTCCCCCCTTTTCGGAGGCATTTGCTAAGGCCTTGCCAGCTGGCAGTGAGCTGCTTCCGCCATAGAATGGAATCTCCCTGATAATACCGGGAATGCAGAACCAGGTATTTACTGGACATTTTGGTATTGCAACAGTTACTCCCCTGACAATTTATCAATCCCATCGCACCGAGGGCCTGTAAGAACCGCTTTATAGCACCTGCGCTCAGGTTGAACTTCGCGGCAATTTCTTCAAGAGGTTTTCCATCAGGTTCAAGGAAAGTAAAGATTTCCATTTCAACCGCATGAAACAGCACTTCCGAGAACCAATACCCCGTAGCCAGGTCCTCCAGATACTGAGGACCGGCATCCTGAGGATCATGATTAATAAAGGCTAAGGAAGTCATTATGCGATCACCCCCGCAGTATTCCTGCTTACCCCGGCATCCTCGAAGGTAAGCATTTTGCCTATTACTTGTGCGGCCGACTCTACGATGTTCATGGCCAGGGCCGCCCCGGTCCCTTCCCCCAGCCTCAGATTCAGGTTTAAGAGCGGTTTAAGGCCCAGTTCCTCGAGCATAAGACGATGTCCGTATTCCAGGGATTGATGGGCAGCAATCATATATCCCCAAGAATCAGGGGTCAGTTTTTTAGCCAGTAAAGCTCCGGCGGAGGATATAAAACCATCTATGATAACCGGGACCCTATGGTAAGCGGCGCCGAGAATAAGGCCGGCAATACCCCCTATTTCAAACCCCCCCACTTTCGCCAGCACATCCACAGCGTCATTGGCATCGGGTTGGTTTACCACTAAGGCCTTTTCAATAACCCGGATTTTGTTTCTTAAAGCATCGTCGCCAAGTCCGGTACCCCGGCCGGTCACGTCACAAACGGAACAACCTGTAAAAGCAGCCAGTATGGCGCTGCTGGGGGTGGTGTTGCCGATACCCATGTCTCCGGTGGCCAACAGTTCAACCCCTTCCCCAACCAAGCGGCCGGCAATATCGATGCCGGCTTCTAATACCATTTTGGCCTCTTCACGGGTCATTGCGGGGCCCCTGGTCATATTTCTGGTTCCATACCCCGCCTTATAGGAAAGGATTTGACCTTTTTCCACTAATTCGCTGAGATCGGCGGCCACGCCCATATCCACCACGACTACCTGGGCGCCCGCCGCCTCGCCCAGCACATTGATGGCCGCTCCACCGGCTACAAAATTGGCCACCATCTGGGGCGTGACTTCCCGGGGAAAAAGACTGACCCCTTCCTCCGTCACTCCGTGGTCTCCTGCCATAGTGACCGCCGTTTTTTTTCGCACTGAAGGCTTCAAGGTCATTTTGATAGCAGCCAGCTGCTCGGCCAGGTTCAATAACTCCCCCAGACTGCCTTGCGGAATCGCCAGGTTATCGAGATGCTTTCTTGCCTTTACAGCCCATTCCTCGCTCACCGGTTCAATACGGCTAATTACTTCTTCCAGTTTTAATCCCATTTGGCTTGCCTCCTCTCTTCTTAAACCCCCGGGGCAGCGGGAGACGCTCCCTGGTCGTGCTTGCGGTCTTTATTTTTTAATCTGCCAGCATTATGGATAATATCAGCAGAGTCAAAACCTCAATACATTCACTCATGCTGCCCAGGGTATCTCCGGTCATACCGCCGATCTTGCCTGATATATACCGTCCCAGGCCGAATGTGCCGGCCCAAACAACGCCGAGCAGCATGACGCCCTTTGCGACCGCCGCCGCTGCTCCGCCGTCAGGCTGACCTGTCATATACCGGCCCAGTACGGCAAAGACTGCGGCCAGGATGGTTGCTGAGGCCCAGAATATCTCGCGCAGCCCCACATATTCGGTAAACCTTCCTGTACCCCCGCCTGTCCGGGCATATTGATATACCGCGGCGCCATAGACCTGAGCCCAGCGG
>NZ_DCEA01000025.1:7434-9377 GCF_002316705.1 Syntrophomonas sp. UBA1041 | reverse complement strand
GGTCCAATATCAGCATTTTTTCTCCCAACCTCCCAGATTCTGCGAAGTGCAAAACACGCAGTTTTTCGGTTAATAAAGCTTTTCTAAGACTTCATCTTTTATAGTGAAACAATGCTCCGGAGCGGGAAAGGTTCCGGCCATGACTTCTTCTTTATATTGCTTCAAGGCTTCCGTAATGAGTGGTTGCAGGTTGGCGAATTTCTTGACAAACTTGGGAATATGACCGTGGAACATTCCCAGCATATCGTTGATAACCAGAACCTGTCCATCGCAATAGGGGCCAGCTCCAATTCCAATGGTTGGGCACGACACTTCCGCAGTGATGCGCCGCGCCAATTCGGATGGCACACACTCCATAACCATGGAGAATACCCCGGCCTCATCCAGGGCTTTAGCATCCTCGATCAATTTTTGGGCTGTTTCCAGGTCCTTGCCCTGTACTTTGAACCCGCCAAACTGGTTTACTGACTGGGGAGTCAGCCCGATGTGGCCTTGAACCGGGATCTGGGCATCCAGGATGGCTTTAATAGTATCAACCCTTTCCACCCCTCCTTCGATTTTAACCGCATGCGCGCCTCCTTCCTGGATCAGGCGTCCGGCGTTGCGCACCGCTTCGGGGATGGCAATGTGATAAGACAGAAATGGCATATCTGCAACCACCATGGCATTTTGGGCCGCTCTGGACACCGCCCGGGTATGATGTACCATGTCATCCATGGTCACCGGCAGGGTGGTGGAATAACCCAACATCACGTTCCCCAGCGAGTCTCCCACCAAAATCATATCGATTCCGGCTTGATCTATCATCCCTGCCATTGAATAATCATATCCGGTCAACATGGCAATCTTCTCTTGCCTGGTTTTCATCTCTTTGAGTACTGCTGTGGTAATTTTAGCCATAATCCCACGCTCCTTTTTAGGCACCGCACAACGTTATTGTTCTCCTTTGATCACGTTACTGAGGATCTCTTTAAACTCAGCCGCCTGTTCGGCACCGATGGTGCCTTTGGCGAGCGCAATGGAGGTAGTATACAGACCTAAACAGGCATATAAAAGCTTGTCATCACGCATTTTGTCCTCCAGTCCCTCGAGGTGATGAACAACCGTTTCTATATCCCCTCTGGCAATGGGGCCGGTTAAAGCCCGGGGTATGCCAACGTCACGGATGTTATTGATGCTGCCCTGAATCAGCGGCAACAATGCTCTGCCGGCTTGTGGACCCGGAATACCAGCTGATTCAAGCAAGCGTATTCCAAAATCGACTACTGTGACCAGATAATTGGAAACAGTACAGGCCCCGGCATGGTACAAGACCTTGGCGGTACTGTCAATGATAAAATACTCTCCTCCCAGAGCGGCTACGATGGCGCGGCCGGCAGCATATGCTTCGTGATCCCCTTCGATGCTGAATATTGATCCGGGAAGGTTGGCAATTGCCCTATCAACACCAGCAAAAGACTGCAAAGGATGTATCGACAATACAAATGCGCCGAAAGCCCTGGCTCCATCTAATAATTGCGAGGTCTGGGACCCACTCATGTGAATCACCACTTGACCGCTATGAAAAGCGCCGCTTTCCGCCAATTCGTCCGCTACATCCTTTATGGCCATGTCTGATGTGGTTATAAACAAAATATCTGCTGAGCGAGAAACTTCTTGAGGTGATGAACAGGTGGTACAGCCAATCCGGTCCACAAGTACTTTTGTAGATTCGGATAACTTGTCATAAACACCCGTAATCTCATATCCCTTGTTGCTGAGTACCACCCCAACAGCCGTTCCTACGACTCCCAAACCGATGATGCCGACTTTATTTGTCATTCCCTAACCTCCTCAGGATTACGGCAGGCAACTGCCACTAAAATCGCGCCGTCTCGGTCCAATAATGGATACAAGCGGACTTGAAAAGGATATCGGCGGGAGATCCCCTATTCCATTTTCTT
>NZ_DCEA01000025.1:2762-7408 GCF_002316705.1 Syntrophomonas sp. UBA1041 | reverse complement strand
ACCACCCCAACAGCCGTTCCTACGACTCCCAAACCGATGATGCCGACTTTATTTGTCATTCCCTAACCTCCTCAGGATTACGGCAGGCAACTGCCTCTAAAATCGCGCCGTCTCGGTCCAATAATGGATACAAGCGGACTTGAAAAGGATATCGGCGGGAGATCCCCTATTCCATTTTCTTTATTTCACAATCTTCTCGCCCTAAGACTCTAGCCAGCACCTCCTTAACCGTCATCCCGTCTTCAGGAAGAATTAATTCCGAGTTCACTTCTTCCAGCGGGATGAGAACAAACAACCTCTCGCGCAGGTACGGATGGGGTATGTGCAGTTGTGGTAAATGAATCTGTTCGCCTCCGTACCACAGAATATCCAGATCTATCACCCGTGGGCCCCATTTCTCTCCAGCCTGGCGGCCCATTTTAATTTCAATTTGTTTGAGGTTCTCCAGTAAGACCAGCGGCCCCAACCCGGTGTCTATAGAAATAACCTGGTTTACAAACTCATCCTGGTCGGTCTTGCCCCAGGGTGGAGTCAGATAATGCGATGATACCGCCGTTACCCTGGTATCCGGCAAAGCGGCAATCTCCTCCACGCCTCTGTCAACATTGGCCACACGATCTCCCCAATTGGAACCCAGGCCGATATAAGCCTCAGCCATTATGATCCCCCCGGGAGGTTGAAACCACATCTTCCCGGCAGCGGTAAATCTGCACTGCCACATAGTCGAACTCACCCTCGATAGGGGCTTGTGGTTTATATACAGTGGTTTCTATCGCAGACAGCAACGGAAAGCCCAGCAATACCCGGCAGCTGACCTCTTCGGCCAGGGCTTCGATCAGGTTATAGGAGGTTTCTTCCACAATCTGCCGTACCTCATGGAATACCTTCCCATAATCCACCGTAGCTGCAATGTCGTCCTGGCGGCCGGCTGTCTTCAAGTCGTGAAATAAAACCAAATCAAGTTTAAAGAGCTGCGGCTTGTCCTTTTCGCCGGGCAAAAGCCCGTGACGGCCAAAGAAGCTCAGCCCCTTCATAATGATCCTATCCATTTTCGTTCTTAATCGCGTCCGTCATCCTGGCCACGCGATAGCTTTCTTTAACGTCATGTACCCTAATTATATCAGCACCGTTCAAAATTCCTATAGCTAAAACGGCCAAACTGCCCTCAAGCCGTTGATCAACCTCCACATCCAGAGTCCGGCCGATAAACCTTTTGCGCGATGCCCCTATGAGAATCGGTTTCCCCAGGCCTTTGAAAGTCGCCAGACGCTTCATCAATAAGCGGTTCTCCGCCGGGGTCTTTCCAAAACCCAGCCCGGGATCTATAATTATCTTTTCTGCCGGCAAGCCGGCAGCGACGGTGTCTTTAATCATTATATCCAGTTCATTGATTATGTCAGCTATCAAATCCTGGTATGGCTTGCCGGTATCGATATGCAGCCGGTTGTGCATTAATACTACCGGGGTTTTTCTTTCCACCAGACTGGGCATCAATCCACGATCAAGCTGCAGCCCGCCAATATTATTGATCATATGGGCGCCGGCGTCCAGGCAGGCCGCCGCCACTTTGCTCCTAAAGGTGTCAACGGATAGTATCATATCTTCATGAGCCAATCGCCTGACCACCGGGAGCACCCGGTTAAGTTCCTCTTGCTCTCCCACAATCTCTGCCTGGGGCCGGGTTGAAGCCCCTCCGATATCAATGATATCCGCACCCTGTTCCCGCATCTCGCAGGCGTGCCGCAAAGCTTGATCCAGCTCGGTGTAGCGTCCGCCATCTGAAAATGAATCCGGAGTCAGGTTGAGAATCCCCATTATGAAGGTTCGCTCTCCGAATTGCAGGCTTTTACCGTGGCATAAATCCACCCGTCTGGCCGCAGGTTCCAGGTTTTTCAAGAGGTTCTCTATCTCCCCGGCTACCTGCTTGAGCCCCAGAGGCTGTAATTTCAACTTTTTGATTAAGAGCCGGTACTGTTTGACCGTGCCCATTATCAAGACATCAGTATGGCCCTCGCCGTAGAGGGCGTCTTTGGATACGGCTGCTTCTCCCCCTTTGGAGAGCATCTCCTGTTTTATGATGTTGGCCGCCCGACAGGGCATATCCTTTAATTTGAGATAGTGGTAAACCCCTTTGGGAACCAGAAAAGCATAAGCCCCATCGTCTACCCCGATATTGTCCAATGCAGCCCGAACCTCTTGCTGACTATTGAGAAATATCATATGATGATAAGCCATGCGTCCTCCTGCTTCTCGCAGATCAAAAGTCTAAGCCCTGTGCCGACTAGTATTCAAAGCTTGCGGCTATGGGCTCTTTGGATTTAAGTTTGGGACACTGATTGCTGAAATCACACTCCACACATACCCTGGAAAGATTATCCGCGCGGTGCAGGCGTTCTCCCAAAAAACTCATATCACGGCTTATGTTGCGGTGTTCGAATATAGCCCGGCAGATGATATCAACTTCGTTGGGGTTGAAGTACGCCCGGGGCAGGATCTCCCGGGCCAGCTTGGAACCATAGGAGGCATGGTCAACTCCGGTCTGATATTCATTCCATTTACCCAGATCGTGGGTCAGGCCGGCCGCATAAATGACCTCTTTGGCGGCCAGTTTGCCGCTCAGTCCGCAGTCCTTGATAAAATAGTTCAGGTCATTATGTTCTAACACCAGAATATATGTAATCCTGGCCACATCCAGGTGGTGCCGGAAGTCATGCTGACAATACCTGGGTTCTTTCTGCTCGTCATAGTTGCGCTGCATATAGTCTTTGTACAGCGGATCCTTTACCAGTAGCTCAACCCTTTTCACTGATATCCACCTCTATATTAATGTTGTTTTATATTATATTAACCTCAAACGCCAAACAATCCTTAATTTCCTAGTAATCCAAGGTTATTATATTATAAATAAAATTGTTTCTTCTGTCTTGGGTAAAAATGAATTTTTCCCCAAAATACTTACTGGTTGAACTGTCTTATAAAAGCCCCAACCTGCTTAATACAAAAGGACGGCTTATTATGCCGCCCTCCCGGTCTATTTTATCCATGAATCCAGGTTCCTTGAATAATCGCAGAACTCCCTGGGGTCAAAAAACAGCTTTATTTCACGTTTAGCTGCTGCCGTCGAATCAGAGCCGTGAATCAGGTTAAAGTTGGTCGCTATGGCCAGGTCTCCGCGAATGGTCCCTGGAGCAGCTTCACGCGGGTTGGTGCTGCCCATCAACTTGCGGATACTGGCTATGGCCTCTTCGCCTTCCCATACCATGGCTACCACCGGTCCTGAGGTAATGAAGGCGATCAGCTCCTGGAAAAAGCCCTTGTCCGCATGCTCGGCATAATGCTTTTGCGCCAGGTTACGGTCAATCAGCATAAATTTCATGGCTGCCAGTTTAAAGCCTTTGCTTTCAAGGCGCCGTATAATCTCCCCGACCAGGCCACGCTGCACCCCATCTGGTTTCACCATCACAAAGGTCTGTTCGGTCAATCCCGTCTGCCCCTTTCTGTGCCCCGGTTTAACTGGAACTGTCTGGCTGGTCTTCCGCTTTTTCTGCCGTATCGTTTTCCAGATTCCCATCTGTCATGACCTGTTCAAACTGTTCAGCTTCCATGGTCTCGTTCTCAATCAAATAGGTAGCTACCTGGTGCAATTTTTCCATATTCTCTTTTAATATGGCTTCAGCCTTTTTGTAGCCGCTTTCCATATATTGACTGGCCGCTTTATCGATAGCGTAGGCAATGGCGTCCGAATAATTGCGGTCTCTGGCAATATCCCGGCCCAGGAACACTTCTTCGCTCTTATGTCCAAAGGTCAATGAACCCAGTTCATCAGACATGCCCCACTCGGTGATCATCTTCCGCACAATGCTGCTGGCCCGTTCCAGATCGTTCTGCGCGCCAGTGCTGATATCGTTCAACACCAGGGCTTCCGATACCCGTCCTCCCAGCAGGAAAGCCACTTCGTCCAGAAGATGGGATTTTGTAATGTAGTTGCGGTCCTCTTCCGGCAGTATTAAAGTATACCCGCCGGCGCGGCCGCGGGGAATTATGGATATCTTGTGGACCTTGTCAGTATGCGGCAGGCAATAGCCAACAATGGCATGTCCGGCTTCGTGATAAGCCACCAGGCGTTTTTCCTTTTCCGAGATGACGCGGGTCTTCTTTTCCGGCCCGGCAATTACCCGCTCGATTGACTCTTCCAACTCTTCCATAGTTATGGCGGTTTTACCCCGTCGGGCCGTTAACAAGGCGGCTTCGTTGACCAGGTTGGCCAGATCAGCCCCTGTGAATCCGGGGGTCCGCTTGGCCAGAATTTCCAGATTGACATCCCCGGCTAAAGGCTTTTCTTTAACATGCACCCGCAGAATGGCTTCCCGGCCTCGCACATCAGGCCGGTCAATAAGAATGTGGCGGTCAAAACGGCCTGGCCGCAGCAGGGCCGGGTCCAGTATATCCGGCCGATTGGTGCCGGCCATTACGATGATGCCTTCATTGGTATCGAAACCATCCATTTCAACCAGCAATTGATTGAGGGTCTGCTCTCTCTCGTCATGACCCCCCCCCAAACCTGCGCCGCGCTGCCGGCCTACAGCATCGATTTCATCTATAAATACAATACAGGGCGCGTTTTTCTTGGCCTGTTCAAACAGGTC
>NZ_DCEA01000025.1:0-2640 GCF_002316705.1 Syntrophomonas sp. UBA1041 | reverse complement strand
ACAGCATCGATTTCATCTATAAATACAATACAGGGCGCGTTTTTCTTGGCCTGTTCAAACAGGTCCCTTACTCGGGCCGCTCCTACCCCAACAAACATTTCCACGAAATCAGAACCGCTGATTGAGAAAAACGGCACCCCGGCCTCTCCGGCGACGGCTTTCGCCATCAGGGTTTTGCCGGTTCCCGGCGCTCCGAATAATAAAACCCCTTTAGGGATTTTAGCCCCCAGCTGTAGGAATTTTTGTGGATTCTTAAGGAATTCCACCACTTCCTGCATTTCTTCTTTAGCCTCTTCGGCTCCAGCGACATCCTTGAAGGTTACCTTAACATCATCCTGCGACATCAGGCGCGCTTTGCTGCGGCCAAACTGCATCACCCGGTTGCCGCCCCCCTGGGTCTGGTTCATTATGAACATCAGGAAGGCAATCAAAATCACGATGGGCAGCAAAGTGGTCAACAAAGTCATCCAGATCGAAGGCGGCGGTACCGGCTGCGTCGAGTAGGGCACGTTCTTTTCCCGCAATACCTTAATGATATCGGTTTCCTTTGAAACCGTGGCGGAAAACTTGGTGCCGTCTTTGAGATCTCCGGTAATCTCGTAAACCAATTCATCCACCTGCACCTGGGCAGAAGCAACTTGCTCACCGACTATCAAATTATAAAAATCCGGTTCGGAAAGCTCCTTGATCTGTTCATCAGGGCTGGAGGTAAATTTTATGGCAAAGACCGCCAGCAGTACGATCAGTACATATATGGCTATGTTCTTCAGGGCTCGATCCAAAATTTTTCCTCTCCTTTGAAATACTGAGAATTTCCGTAATATTTTAGCATATACACCCGGTCAATGCAATTGTCACCTGTTGTGCGGCCTATTTAGACCTGGTCTGTTTTATTTAGTCTTTCCCTTTTTATCACCAGAATGTACTCGGTCCGAGAAGTTACCCGGGCATCATTATCGACAGCCTGACCGACCAGGGCATAAATCCGCCCTAGGTCTGATGCCAGGATGGGAATCCTCTCCCTGTCGGCCCAGGGTATTTTGTTTTTAATGAAATACTCCTTCAATTTGGTGGAAGTGGAGGTGGGAGAGGCGGCGAAACGATCACCCGGCAGGCGCGAACGCAAAAAGAGTGCTCCCTTGACCCGGTCCCAATCGAGCAAGGTGTCCCGGCTCTGGGGGCCGCACTTCTCACGGGGCAGCACAAAGCAGCTCACCAATTCACCGGTTTCCTCAATGTATACCTGCCCGGGAACCGTGAGCGGATAATTAAAGGCTACTTTTTTACGCTGTCGGGTGGTAAAGACCAGCTGGTCATAGACTTTGTAGACCATCAAGCTCTTCCGGAGACGAAGATAGTGAGAAGATCCCGGACTCTGGCCCAGCCTGATAATGCTGTCGATGTCCTTCTTCTCCCAGCCTTCCAATCCCGTAAGACGGCGGCAAACCGCCATTACCAAACGCCTCTGGGCGGCGGGGTGGGCTTCCGAAAAGGGCTGGATCGCTATGACCAGCCTATCCGGCCCTTCAGTTACAATTTCCTGCCAGCATCCCACTGTGAGATCTTGCAGCCAATCATCCTCCTGTCGCACAATATCAGCCAGCTGGTTTAAAGTATTGATCAACTGAGGATTATATTTCTCCCGCAGGCAGGGAATCAACTCATGTCTGATGCGATTGCGGGTAAACCTCAAGTCATTGTTGCTGTAATCCACCCCATAGGGAATCTGATTTTTACTGATATATTCCATAATCTGAGCCTTGCTGATCCCCAGCATAGGCCTGACGATATTATTGTTAATAGGAAGGATGCCGCGCAAACCCTGGATACCGCTGCCCCGCAAGAGGTGCAAAAGCACCGATTCGGCGTTGTCTTCCTGGTGATGAGCGGTCGCGATGTATTGGGCCTGGTGCCTTTGCAGGACCTCGGCAAAGAAATCATAGCGGTAAATCCGGCCCATTTCTTCCAAGGAGCGTTTATTTTCCCTGGCCAGACTGGCAATGTCTAAATGCTTCACCTCCAGGGTTATTCCCCAGGCCCGGCATTGCTCCCGGAGCAGATCGAGGTCCTCGTCAGCCTGGGATCTCAGCCCGTGATGAAGATGGGCTGCGATTAAAGTCAAATCCCAGCTGCTTTTAAGCTCTTGCATAATATGCAGCAGGGCCATGGAATCAGGCCCTCCCGATACCGCCACCACAATCTTGTCTCCTGGGCCAAACAGTTTCTGGTTTTTGATAAATCCTTTAACTTGGTTTAACATAGTGTCCTCACTAAGCAGGCTATAATTCTATGCTACCCCAGTTATGAAGGATGTCAAACCCCGGAGGTCTTTTTCCGCAGAAATAATTACTGTGCCTCTGGTTGCTAAGCGATAACCGGATTAAGATTCCGCTCCAACGCCATGCAGATTACCGTCATATCGTCTTCCGGTTTACCGTGGCATAATGTCAGGGCGCGATGAAGTATGTGCTCTGCCAGGACCTGCGGGTCGGTTTCATCCATGGTCTGCAGAAAATCCTGCACCCAGAAAGGCTCCACCGCATCCGGCAAGACTTCCACTACCCCGTCACTGAGCATTACCACCATATCCCCCGGATACAGCGCGATCTGATCCCTGAATACTTCTATCTCCTCCAGAAT
>NZ_DCEA01000010.1:32729-71634 GCF_002316705.1 Syntrophomonas sp. UBA1041 | reverse complement strand
CCCGCCCTCTAAGTCCGGAACGCTCGATCTCGTCGATAATGTCCGCCGGCGACATGGCAAAAGCCTGGCCCAATGCTTTGTAACCGTCATAAGCCAGATAATCGTCAAGGGAGGCGGGATCGATTTCGCCAATATGGCGCAGGGCCACCTTATGCTGCTTTTTATAGAAATTGATCTCGTGGTGGGATCTGACCTGTTTTTTAGTGACAGGGTCGCGATAGAGAAGCTTTTTTACCAATTCGCCTTGCTTAATCGTCTTATCTATTATTTCAGCCACATGTTTGGCTTGAACCCGACAGTAAGTGATGTCGTCGGGCAGGATTTTCACCAGAGGCCCCTGCTCACACCAGCCGTTGCAGCCTGTGGCTTTGGCATAGGTTTCGACAGTCACCCCGGGTTCAGGATGCAGCTGATTTTGAAAGGCCAGAAATACGTCCATGCTGCCGCTGGCCTGGCAGCCGGTTCCGCAGCATACCAGTATTTTTCTGTTATCAGGAGGATTTTGCGTTGTCATTTATATCCCCCCTTATACCATTAATAACATCCAGAATCCCTGCCGATGAAACCTTGGAGTATACCTTTTCATTGATCACCATTACCGGCGCTATAGCGCAGGCTCCGATGCAGTTTACGGTTTCCAGGGAAAACATGCCGTCCGGGCTTGTTTCACCCGGCCTGATGGCAATCGCGTTGAATATCTGATCAATTAGCACCGCCGAGCTTTTAATATGGCAGGCGGTGCCGTCGCATACTTTGATATGGTACTTGCCTCTGGGCACCAGGCTGAAAGCTTTGTAAAAAGTAGCCAGGGCGTAAACTTTTGAAAAGGGAATCTCCACATGCCTGGCAATCTCCTCCAGGGCTTCCCTGGGCAGATAATTGCACTGTTTCTGTAAATCCTGCATCATGGCTAAAATATAACGTTTATCACTCGGATAGGCCCGGATGATACGCTCCAATTCTTCCGGCAATTGGACTGTTATCCCAGGCATAGGCGCTTTCCTCCTTACCAGGGCCATCCGCGCCGGTGATGGCGCGGACCGCCCTTGTTTTATTGAGCCTAGGCCAGGCCCAATTCCTCCATTTTGCCCTCCTTGGGAACGCCGTTTTCATTCCATCCACGAAGTTCATAGTATTCCGGCAGCATTTTATCCAGTTGATGCACCTGTCCTTGGCGCGGTCCGCCTTTCATCGGCTCCTCCAGCAATCGTTTGGGCAGGCGGTCGTCTTTGCTGCTGAAACCAGCCGCCAGGTTAAAAAGCCGTTCCATGTTCCAGATCCGTTCTCCCGCCAGTAAAAACTCTTCATCACTCATAGTGATTCCGGTGGCTGCCCTGATTTCCGAAGAGAGTTCGGAAAGTCCTATGGCAAAAGTGGTGAACAGACAGGTTCCGGATGAGTCGACCAGGGCGGTCAGATCCTGGAAAAGCTTCAAAAGAGCCGGCTTCCCTTCCGTGCTGGCCGGATCAGCCAGCTCAGGAATGCCCAGAATTTCCGGGGAGGTCAGATAGCCGCGCACATGGCAGCCGCCCCGGTTGGAGGTTGCATAATTCAGCCCGATGCCCTGCTGGCCGCGAGGATCATAAGCGGGGAGCTCCTGTTTCTTCACCGTCATTGAGTATTCCGGATGACCGTATTGATCCGCCAGGCGGTACGAACCTTCTGCCAATTGATCGCCAAATCCTTCCCGAAATGCGGTTTTCTTGACCATTTCCACCAGCAGTTCGCCATCAGCCCAGTGCAGAGATTGCTCTACATCTCCTGTAGGTATAATCCCCTTCTGGTACATTTCCACCGCACAGGCCAGGGTGCTTCCCATAGTAATAGGGTCCAAGCCCAATTCGTTGCAGAGGAAATTAGCCTTGGAGACCGCCTCGAAATCGTCCAGGCCCAGATTAGCCCCGAAAGCCCAGGTTGCCTCATATTCCGGACCCTCTCCCCGGCTTTTGAATTTGCCCTGACTGATCTTGGTTACCCGCCCGCAGCCGATCGTGCAGCCGAAACAGCCTTTATTTTTTACCAGATATTTTTCCGCCTGATACTCCCCGGATATTTTTTCCGCTCCCTCGAAAACGGCTGCCTCACTGTAGTTTTTAACCGGCAGGCCGCCATTTTCATTCAGAATATTTATCAATATATTGGTGCCATAAGCTGTGAGTCCCTCACTGGTAACCGGATGGGCCGCCAGTTTCTTACGGGCATCGACAGCCGCCTCCATGAAATCATTGACACTTGCGACTTTTACTCCGCCGGTTCCCCGCACTGCAACTGCCTTAAGGTTTTTTGATCCCATCACCGCACCAACCCCGGAGCGTCCCGCTGCCCGGTGATATTCATTCATTATGCAGGCAAACTTAACCTGGTTTTCACCGGCCGGTCCTATACAGGCTACCTTGGTTTCTTCATCGGTGCTTGCTTTAATCAGGTCGGTGGTTTCAAAAACATCTTTTCCCCATAATTCGGACGCATCACGTATTTCAACCTGGTCATTATATACCCAGAGATAGACCGGTTTTGCGGCGCGGCCTTCAATAATAATTCCGTCAAAGCCGGCAAATTTCAGCTCCGGTCCAAAGTTTCCTCCGGAATTGGAGGCGGCAATGGTGCCGTTTAAAACCCCTTTGGTAACCACATTGAACCGTCCTCCACAGGGAGCGAAAGTTCCGGTTAAAGGACCACTCATGAATATTACTTTATTTTCCGGACTTAAAGGATCTACATTGGGATCGACTTCTTTTACAAAAAGCCTGGTTCCCAATCCCCGAGCGCCAATATAGTTGCGCAAATCGTCGCGATCCAAAGCTTCCTGGCTGATGGTTCCACGAGTTAAATCAATTCTTAAGATTTTCCCCATCCATCCAAACATAGCTAAATCACCTCCTCGAATGCGGTCTTAAATTTTTCGGCGTAGCTCTTGCGTTTCGCCAGGGTAGCTTGTAGAGGGTCTTGATAACTAATGGCCCCGGATGGGCAGTATTTGATGCATTGAGGGTCCCCGCCGCAAAGATCGCATTTTAGGATCATGTCTTTGCCCGGATCATAGGTAGCAGCGCCAAAGGGACAGGCGATTGTACACATCTTGCACCGCAGGCACTTATCCTGCGAGACCAGCAAAGCTGCTGAATGTTCATCCCGCTGGATGGCGCCCACCGGGCAAACCTGCATACATGCCGCCACACTGCACTGCTGGCACACCATGGGAGCAGACAGCCCTACTTTTTCATAACTGAAGACGGTAATTCTGGAGCGTAATGGATTAAACTCCTGCGCGTGGACAAAAGAACAAATCATTTCGCATGTTCGACATCCGGTGCATGTTTCTGGTTGAACAATTAGATTCTTCTCCATCTTGGCCTGGCTCTATCAAGTAAAGCCAGGGATTCACCTCCTTTTCCCAATCTCTAAAAACCTTTAAAGCAATATTCATGCCATACCTGCAGGCTTTCAAATATTAATTCTTAAAGCTGAATATTTGGTTTTTTGCTTTTCATTGCCGGCTCCAGGGAATAAATTCCGCTTAATTTTTTCTTTTCAATTACGGTATGGGCAAAAAAATATTGTACCGACACTGTTCATTATCGGTACAATATTGTGACATCACAGTTACACTTGTTTAACATCTATGTTTAATAATTATCAGAATCAAAGTTGGATGTTGTACTCCCTTATTTTTCGGTACAATGTATTCCTTGAAATCCCCATATGCCGGGCTACCATGGTTATATTGCCTCCATACTGGCCAAGCAGTTCCACAATCTCCTGTTCTTCCGCCGCGGCCCGGAGCTGCTTTCGGCGCTTTCTTTCTAAACCTACACTGGCAATAGTTCCAGGATTGACCTGCTCTCTATCCTGAAGGCTTATAATCGTTTCTTCCCGCACCTCACTGGGCAGGTCTCTGTAAGACAGCCGTTTATCACGGGCAACACAGAGCATTCTTTCCACCACATTTTGGAGTTCTCGAGCATTGCCCGGCCAATCATAGCGGGTTAGAGCTTCTACAATCTTCGGCTCATAATAGTCAATTTCGATCGCCAAACGCCGACTTATTTCATCGAGGAAGTATTCGAAAAGCTGGGGAATGTCTTCCCGGTGATCGCGCAGGGGCGGCAGTTTAATGGTTATTACATTCAGACGGTAAAAAAGGTCCTCACGAAAGTTCTTTTTTTCTACCGCTTCGCGCAAGTTTTTATTGGTAGCGCAAATAATGCGGACATCAACCGGGATAATCTTATCGTCTCCGATACGGACAATCTTCTTCTCCTGAATAGCCCTCAGTAGAGCTCCCTGTTTTCCCTGCGTCATATCACCGATTTCGTCAAGAAACAGAGTCCCTCCGGTGGCCAGTTCAAATTTCCCCGGCCGCCCGCCGCGGTAGGCGCCTGTGAAAGCACCTTCAACATAACCAAACAGCTCGCTGCCCATCAACTCTCTGGGTATAGCAGCGCAATTGAGAGCCACAAACGGCCCGTTCCGCCTTCGACTGGCATTGTGGATAGCCTGGGCAAAAACTTCTTTGCCGGTCCCGCTTTCCCCTTCGAGAAGAATGTTGCTGTCGTTTTCGGCAGCCAGGGCGGCTATGCGAATAGCCTCCTGCAAATGCTGGCTGTTTCCAATGATGTCTGTGAATTGAAACCGGGCTTCGGAGCCGGCAAAACGATTGACCAGTTTTTTAATTTTATTTATGGGATTTATTATGATTACGCCACCCAAATACCGGCCTTGATGATCTTTTAAGGCCTCACCTGAAATGAGGCAATGAAGGTGGTTTTTATCTGATTGGTCCATTACTTCGATGTTTGAGAAAGGTTTCCCGGAATTCAGGATTTCCTTGATTTTAGGGATGTTTTTAAGCACCTCTTCGATATGAAACCCGTTAACTTTGTTTTTAGACTTGTTCAAAATACGTTCTGCAGACGGATTGATCTGTTCAACAATGCCATCGGAATTTAATACCATAACCCCGTCTGACATAGTATGAAAAACGCTATTAATGCGGTTATTAACCAGAGTAAGCTCTTGATTTTTCTTCTGTACCCTCAATTGTTCCTCTATCGCTTTAACAGCTGCCACAACCATCCCCAAGGTGTGTTTGTTGCTGGCCTGGGAGGGGCCCGACATTTGCAGAGCACCTATAACCTGTCCGTCGTCACCTGTAATGGGAGCAGCCGAACAAGTCCAGTTGTGAATATTCTGGCAGTAATGCTCTTCGCCAGATATCTGCACCGGCTTTTCCAATACCAGAGCGGTTCCGATTCCGTTGGTGCCGGCACTTTCTTCACACCAGTTGCTGCCGGGAATAAGACTGATCTCCATAGCCTTTTTATTAATTACAGGATCCCCCAACGTTTCTAGAATCTTACCGGTTTCATCGGACAATATGACTGCAAAACCGGATCCGGCCACAAAGTTATAGATGTTTTCCATAAAGGGCCTGGCAATGGCGATCAAGGTGCTTTTTTGACCGCGCAAGTTTTTTAATTCGGTTTCGTCCATTATCGTAATACTTCCGCCGTTATAAGGATCGATCCCGGCTTGTCGACAGCGCTGCCACGATCCGGCAATGATCTCCGGTACTATATCCATGTCTATTACAGCCTTAGCAACGAAATGCTCCCAGGCCTTAGCGATTGTCTGGTTATTCTTACGCATTACTGTTCCTCCCTACCGACAGCTTATGGCATGCATCATATTACAGTAAGCAATGATTGCCCATATAATATAATAATAAGATAAAATTAACGAAACAAAATGTCAGATTTATCCGACTTTTAAAGATTTCTTCTCTTGGTAAGCGACTCCTTTTGGGTTAATGGTTTTTACATGGAGTGTGTGACACCTATTTCAGATGCAGGCTATTTTTTCTAAAAGTCGCTTATAAACTCTGCTGCTGTTACAATTTTTGGAGTTTCTACGCCCGATTCCAAAAAGTCTCTATCTCCTGTAATTAGGACATCCACCTTTGCCTTTAATGCCGCTCTGAGTATAGGGCGATCATTTACATCTCTGATCATGTTTTCCTTTTCATCCACTTCCTCTTGGCCGGGTGTGCTTACCACTTCAAAAAGCGCCCACGTAAAAAATCTTTCTATTAAAGGTATACTATCCGGAAATTTCCTATTAAAAACTCTTCTTACCTCATCAACAATTTGATCACACAATATAATTTTATATGGTGATTGTGATGCTTTAGCATAAGCGGCAAATGGAGTTCCATTCGGATTGCGAATAGCGGAGATAATGATATTAGTATCAATCATTATCCTCATCTACCTTCAATCTCCTGCCGTATTTCTTTAACCAAATCGTTTATATCATCGTCTGAATTAATTCCCACAGCTTCAAATTTTCCTTGCATTTCTTTCTGAAGCGTTTTCATTGCATAAAGAGCGGAGTTCATAACAATAGCATAATCACCCTGGCAAATGAAAGTCACCCTTTCACCTTCGGACAACTTAAGCATGTCGCGTATATCCTTGGGAATCGTTACCTGCCCCTTGGCCATGATTTTTGCATTATCTACAATTGGTCGGTTTATTGCCATTTTCAAACCTCCTTGCCATGCAGGAAATTCCTACTTTCCCTACTTGCTAGTATATATCAATTACTTAATATTTAACACTACCTCAAGCGAGTACTTCTGCCTGATTTTGAAGATTCATGATCTACGGTTCCAAAGAACTTTTGAGTTGGAAGTGCGGCTCGAATATCATACTGCTATATAAAGGGAAGGTTGACGTGTTTGCACCAGAGGTAGCTACGGGTCAGCAAAACCACATCCCGTGCCTTTCTAAACTTCCCCGGCCTCATATCACCATGAATACAGCAAAACATCCGTCCACCCAGCTTACTTAAGGGCTTTACGGCCTTTTGATTTCCCAGGCCGATTGCGCATCTAAATCGAGCTAAACTTCTTGATTTGAATTATCCTTCCTTGATATATTCCGCACCGATTTGCCTGTCTTTGATGAAAAAGGGCGCGTCACTCAACGTTTTTAAATTAACGTTTTGCGACACGCCCTTTGCAAACCTATATTCATTTAAAAATAAACATTTTATCTCTAAAACAAGAGATAAAATGTAGCTTTTAAGATGGTCGGAGTGACTGGATTTGAACCAGCGGCCTCTACGTCCCCAACGTAGCGCTCATACCAAACTGAGCTACACCCCGACGCAAAAATCATTTTATAACAGATAACTGTATAAGTCAAGCTGAACCCGAAGCAAGCCTATTCACAGCCCCCATTGCCGTTGCCCAAATCATATTTGGCGTGCAAGGCCTGCACCGCTTTGGCTATCAGGGCTTCGTCAATCAAACAGGAGACCTTGATCTCCGAAGTGCTTATCATATGTATATTGATCTGCTCTTCAGCCAGGGCTTCAAACATGCGGGCCGCCACCCCGGGGTTGCTCTTCATTCCGGCGCCAATCACCGATACCTTGGCCACATCGGCGTCATAGGATAAACCGGAAGCCCCCAATTCCCTCACCACATCCTCCACTACCGGCAGGGCTTTGTGAAGATCAGGTTTTTCGATAGTAAAAGCTATGTCATTGCGGTTTTCCCTCATGGCGCTCTGAATTACCATATCGACATTGATCCCTTCTCCGGCCAGTTTATTGAACAGCAGACTGGCTACCCCGGGCCGGTCCGGAACGTCAAAAATAGCAATCCGGGCTACGTTGATGTCGTGGGCTATCCCGCTGACGATTCTCTGTTTTTCCATGCTGTTTCCCTCCGTGATAATGGTTCCCGGGTCGTTTTTGAAACTGTTGCGGACTTCCACATCCACATGGTACTGCATGGCGCATTCCACCGCCCGGGGCTGCATGACCACCGCGCCCAGGCTGGCCAGTTCCAGCATCTCCTCGTAGCTTACCGCGGGCATTTTATGCGCTTCAGGCACCAGGCGGGGATCAGCAGTGAAAACCCCGTCAACATCGGTAAATATTATGCAGCGATCAGCCAGGAGGCTGGCTGCCAGGGCTACAGCAGTGGTATCCGAACCACCCCGCCCCAGTGTGGTAATATCGCCCTGCGGTGAAAGGCCTTGGAACCCGGCGATAACCACTACGTTTTCCTGTTCCAGTTCCTGCAGGATGCGCTCGTTGGCAATGCTTATAATTCTGGCCTTGCTGTGGGTGCCGTCACTGCGTATGCCGGCCTGCCAGCCGGTCAATGAAATAGCCGGAGTGCCCATGCTATTCAAGCTCATAGCCAGCAATGCCGCTGATTGCTGTTCACCGGTTGCCAGCAGCATGTCCATCTCACGGTGCCATTGTTGATCACCTGTGGCGCAGGCCAGGTCAATCAGATCATCAGTGGTGTCTCCCATTGCAGATACAACTACCACCACCTGATTGCCCTCAGTGCGCATAGCTGCCACCCTTTCAGCAATGTTTCTAATCTTTTCAATCGAGGCTACCGAGCTTCCCCCGAATTTAACAACCAACAAGCCCAAATCTCTCACTCCCTAAATACGTGCAAATTTATCCAACATTTTTTAGACGTTTTAAATATGATCAATAATTTGTATCCCTTGATAATCTATGTTCAGATAAAGACAGCGACTCGGGCAACCGGCTGCTCTAAAGGCCTCTTGCATGCCGGCTCCGATATATTCCATATTTTCAGCAGCCAGGGCCAAAACCGAAGGGCCGGCGCCGCTTAAGGCCGCCCCCAGAGCGCCTCTTTCCAGGGCAATCTGTATAACCTCTTTAAGTCCCGGGATGAGCCTTTGGCGCGAGGATTGGACAATGTCATCATCCATTGCCAGACTCAGGTGCCGGTAATCACCGTTAGCCAGGCTCTGCACCACGAAACAGGCCTGCTGCAGATGACGCACGCAGTCCCTCCAGGGCACCTCCCGGGGCAGAACCGCCCGGGCTTCCCGGGTGGGCACAATAAAGTCGGGTACCGCAATGATAACCCTGATATCATCATGCAAGGCCACCTTCTGGTAATACACCTGATGGTCTAAGACCATGGCGGTGGTTAACCCTCCCGCTACAGCCGGAACTATATTGTCAGCATGACCTTCCAGGGCCAGCGCCCAGGCGAGCAGCTGCTGCTCTGAAAAGGGGTTGCCTGACAGGTAATTGGCCAGATACATCCCCGCGATAATGACTGCCGCGCTGCTTCCCAACCCCTTCCCCGCCGGGATCTGGCTGTCAATCTCCAGTTCCAATCGGGGCATAGGGAAGCCGGCTTGGGTAAACACAGCTTCCATGGCCTGGTGGAGCAGGTCGCCGGAGCTGGTTGGGTTTTCATCGCTGTGCCGTACTTTTCCTTTATGGTCATAAGCGGTAACAGATAAGTAAAGCTGCAGGGCCAATCCCAGCGTATCGAATCCAGTTCCCAGATTGGCACTGCTGGCCGGGACTCGAACTGTGACCATCCGGGCTAAGCCTCCATTCGATCGGTGCCTTCCAACCTGATGACATTATCTATCCTGCTGACAATGCTCATGCCCTGCAAAACTGCCAGCGAATCGCGCAGGTTGTGTTCTTGAACCTTGTGGGTGATGAGGATCAGTTCGGCACACTGACCGCTGCTGGTTTTCTGAATCACGGAAGCGATGCTGACATTGTTGTTGCCAAACACGCCGGCAATGCCAGCCAGAACGCCGGGGCGGTCTGTAACTGTCATGCGTATATAAAACTCCGCGCTGAGCTGGTTTATATTGAGTATGGTACGTTCCTCATAACAGGTGCAGCCAATGCGCAGGCTGATGTCGTGCTGGATATTGCGGGTGATGTCGATTATATCCCCCACTACCGCACTGGCAGTGGGAAGCTGACCTGCGCCGCGTCCATAATGCATCACTTCACCTACCGCATCGCCATAAACAAACACTGCGTTAAAAACGTCATTGACTGCCGCCAGGGGGTGGTTGGCGGGAATAAACGCGGGATGAACCCGAATCTCCAACTGTTCTTGCTCATTCTCTTTGGCCACCGCCAGAAGCTTGACCACATAGCCCAATTCCCTGGCATAACGGATGTCTGCCGGGGTAATGGAGGTTATTCCCTCAACATAGACATCATTAAGGGTTACCCTGCTATTGAAGGCAATGGAAGACAAGATCGCAATTTTGCGGGCGGCGTCAAGCCCTCCCACATCTGCAGTTGGGTCGGCCTCAGCATAACCGAGAGCCTGCGCTTCAGCCAGTACCTCGGCAAAAGGCCGGCCTTCCCGGGACATCTTGGTTAGAATATAATTGGTAGTGCCGTTTAATATGCCAATAACCTCTTTGATGCGATTGGCCGCCAAGGATTGCTTGAGTGGATAGATGACGGGGATCCCTCCGGCAACGCTGGCCTCAAAATAGAAATCCACTTTGTACTCGGCCGCGGTTTCAAAGATGATGCGGCCATGCTCGGCAATCAGGTCTTTGTTGGCTGTCACCACGTGCTTGCCCCTGCGCATGGCCTCGAGTATATAGTCCAGAGCGGGCTGTATGCCCCCGATCAGTTCAACCACAATCTGAATTTCTTCATCATTGAGTATATCTTCGATACTGCTGGTTATGCAGTCGGGGTCAAGGCCAAGCTGCCGGCATTTATCGACATCCCGTTCCATTACGCGTTTGATTTGGATATTCTCCCCGGCGCGTTGGGTGATGGTATATTCATTCTGCTTGAGTAGTTTGACGACGCCAGAACCTACCGTTCCGCATCCCAGCAATCCAATGTAAATCATGTTGCGACCTCCTGTTTCAACCTCTGCCAACAATTTCAGCACGAACTACGCCATTCAGCCCTCCCAGATGCGTCATAAGCTCTTCCACCGATATGCTTAATTCTTCAACGCTTAAGGAAATTGTCACCAGTGCCATTCCATTAAGGGGGAGATTTTGGTTAATGGTGAGCACATTGCCTCGGTAGGCGGCAATACTATTCAGCACCCCTGATAGAATACCTGAAATGTGGCGCAGAAGCAACGATATATTAATGATCTCCAGGCTTTTGGCGTCAAAAAAAGCATTGACTCCGTCCTTGTACTTGTAAAAGGTACTGCGTGCCAGGCCCAGTTTATTGACCGCATCCAGGACGGATTCGGCATCCCCTTTAGCCAGCATTTCCTTGACTTGTGCGGTCTTAACGATGGCTTCGGGCAGAATATCATCTCTTACCAGGTAATATTTTGCCGGCATAATGCAACAGCCCTCCTGTCCCCTCTGGGTAGATATCTGCTTCCGTATAACGGACATTATATCACGACGGTGTTTATTCGACAAATATTATTGGACGAATTATACACATTTTTAATGGGACAGGGGTATCGGAACATCGGCAAATAGGAGAATGATCCCATCAAAATAACAAAAATGGTATAGTTTAATATATATAGAATGATAAGGAAAGTAGAGCGGATACATCATGTGTGCGTTAACTTGTTAAACGCATTATCGTATTATTAGGGCAAAGGAGGATTAAAGACAAAGATCCATGATGACGGTAAGTGAGGTTTAGACATGAGAAGAAATCCCATAGTATATTTAGTCTATATGTTTCTAATAACTATAATTCTTACTACGAGCCAAATTCCGCTTGCTCACATCAAACTA
Organism: Syntrophomonas sp. UBA1041; assembly: GCF_002316705.1. NCBI lineage: Bacteria > Bacillati > Bacillota > Clostridia > Eubacteriales > Syntrophomonadaceae > Syntrophomonas > Syntrophomonas sp. UBA1041. The sequence goes on along the minus strand of NZ_DCEA01000010.1, from coordinate 60,067 downwards.
TTGAGTATTCAATCATATGCATTAACACTCTTTTATTTAGCCCAGTTTGTATTATATTTACTTATTGGTATAATACTTGGCTTCTGTGAGCATCTTTTATTCGAAATCCATAAAAGCGGAGTATGGCGCATCAATTTTCAAAAATTTTTCATTTTGGGAATACCCTTGGGATTAATAGCAAGTAGTTATTTATTTTATTTTCAAACTGAGATTCCCTTTATCATAAACTTGTTCTCATTCATAGTTAACACTGAATCAGGGCAGGTTGTAGTAGCACAATCAATTCTCGGATATACATTAATAACATCCTTTTTTAAAGATGATCGTATCTAGTGTTGGTGCCACCCTATATAAGTTGCCCATGGTCCGATAATAGTCCTTGATGCTTTCCGTCCTGCGACAGATTACATGCAGGCAGAAAACAAAAAACCGGCCTTCAGGCCGGTTGAAGCTTTTTGTTGAGGTACATTCACACGATGATGCAGATCAAACCTCCGCTGCCTTCGTTGACAATGCGCTGCAGGGTATCCTGCAGTTTCAGCTGGGCGTTTTCGGGCATACGGTGCAGCTTGTTCTGTATCCCTTCTCTGACCAGATCATGCAGGGACTTTCCGAAAATATTGGATTCCCAGATCTTGGCGGGATCTTCTTCAAACTCATCCAGTATGTAGCGCACCAACTCCTCACATTGCTTCTCGGTTCCAATAATAGGCGTGATTTCAGTGGTAATGTCCGCACGTATAAGGTGCAGTGACGGGGCTTTGGCCTTTAGCCTGACCCCAAAACGACTTCCCTGGCGGATCAGTTCGGGTTCTTCCAGGAGCATTTCCTCAAGTCTCGGTGTGACTACGCCATAACCGGATTCCTGCACCTCAGTGAGGGCGGAGGACACTTTGTCATATTCCTTTTTGGCGATACTGAGGTCTTTCATCAAGCGCATGATATCCTGGGTGCCTTCAACTGCAAAACCGCTGACATCACTCAGGGAGCGATAGAATAATTCCTCCGGCACGGTTACATCTATGGAGGCGGTTCCAGTACCAAGGTTCATTTCCTCTAAGCTCACATAGCTTATGTTATCAACAATAGAAAGCTTTTCGATGGCCTGATCGATGTCCCGAACTTTGCGAATATCGTTTAAGATATCGCGGATAGCGGTTTCCAGGCCGTCCCGGAGCCAGAAGTCTTCATCCAGTTCATCCACCCAACCGGGGAGCTTGATGTTTATTTCATGAACCGGGAATTCATACAAGGCTTCTTCCAAAAGCCCATAGATCTGTTCCATGGACATGCGGGCCACATCCATGGGTGTGACACTGACGCCATATTTTTCCCCCAACTCCTCGGCCAAACTCAGGGTTTCAGTGCTATAGGGGTTTACCGAATTCAATACAACTATAAATGGTTTGTTGAGGTCTCTGAGTTCCTGAATAACTCTTTCCTCCGCCGGGACGTAGTAGTTGCGCTGAATATCACTGATGGAGCCGTCAGTAGTCACTACGATCCCGATGGTGGAATGATCTACAATGACCTTCCTGGTCCCTATTTCGGCCGCCTCTTCGAAGGGTACCTCATAGTCAAACCAGGGAGTTCTAACCATGCGAGGCTCTTCATCCTCTACGTAACCCAGTGCCCCTTCAACCGCATATCCCACACAGTCAACCAGGCGAGCCTTGAAGCTCACGCCGCTCTGCGTGGTAATTTCGATAGCTTCATTGGGGACAAATTTGGGTTCGGTGGTTGTGATGGTTTTCCCAGCACCACTCTGGGGAAGTTCATCTACAGCCCTTTCCCGATCATATACGTCTTTGATATTGGGGATAATCATGAGCTCCATGAAACGTTTAATAAAGGTTGACTTACCTGATCTTACGGGGCCTACGACTCCCAAATAGATATCGCCTCCGGTTCTTTCGGCGATATCGTTCAAGATATTGTTACTATCCACTTCTCTTTTTCCCTCCCTTGTTTCAGACTTTAAAAGGCATCCTCCCTCCGACGCAAGACACCCCTTAATATCCCATGACGCTATAACAGTACAAATATATTTATCAATATTCGGTAATATAACCAGAAAAGAAAAAAAGTGCGGTTTTGTCCACACTCTATAATTCTCAGTTTTAGGGCATCAGAAATAGTGTTATAATCTCCCGGTGTCTAATTCGACCCGGGCATCATCTCAAAGCCTAATCAACCAGTTGTTCCATTTCATGCCGCTTGGCACGACACATGATATTTATCACTTCCTGCGATACCGGCACATGATTATACAGTATATTATAACAGGCCCGGGTAACGGGCATTTCAATCCCCAATTCATCAGCCAGGCGTTCAACCACTCTGGTGGTATGCAAACCTTCCACTACCATACCAATCTGCTGGAGCGCATCTGTCAGGCTATGACCTTGACCGATCAATATGCCAAAGCGCCGGTTGCGGGAGTAATCGCTGCAGCAGGTCACCACCAGGTCGCCCATGCCGCTCAGCCCTGTAAAGGTACGATAATCACCGCCCATTTTCACCCCCATGCGGATAATCTCCGTCAGACCCCGGGTCATCAAGGCCGCCACCGAATTGTCGCCATAGCCCAGCCCGACGACCATGCCCGCCGCCAGGGCGATAATGTTCTTCAAGGCCCCCCCCAGTTCCACTCCGGCCAAATCCAGATTGGTATAAACCCTCAGATGGCGGGACATATAGGCATCCTGCACAAAAAAAGCGGTCTCTTCACAGGCAGAAGCCACAGTCACCGCGGTGGGAATGCAGCGAGCCACTTCTTCGGCATGACTGGGTCCGGAAATGACTGCGTAGCTTCCCAAAATGCCATCACCCATCACATCGGCAGCCACCTGGCTCAATCTCATCCCGCTGGCGATTTCAATGCCTTTAGCGGTATTGACCAGGATGGTTCCGGGCTGATAAAAAGGGCGCAGCTCTTGCAGTATTTCGCGAACCGCCTGCGAAGGCACCGCCGCGACTATCATCCGCGCATCCTTTATGGCTTCAGCCAGATCAGAGGTCAGCTGTATCTCTCCGGGTATGGGCAAACCTGGCAGATAGCGCCGGTTTTCTCTCTCGTCCGCGATTAATTTGACTTCATCAGGCCTGCCCCAGAGGGTGGTGGCGAATCCATTCTGATTTAAAACCAGAGCCTGCGCGGTACCCCAACTGCCAGCTCCCATTACGCAAACCTTTTCCATCCCAAATCTCCCCATTCGCTGGCGGTTAAACCGCCTTATCTGTTATGCGCGCTTCCTGGCCTGAAATCAATCTTTTGATATTGGAATGATGCCTGAACAGGACCAGGGCGGCCAGGAAAAAGCTCATTACGGTGAAAGGCCACGGTTTTATCAATATCAGGCATAATATTGGTAACAAGGCCGCGGCCAATACTGACCCCAGCGACACATAGCGGGTTAAAGCCACTGATAAAATCATGACGGCCACCAGGACCAGGAAAATCTGGGGCATCAAAAATAGAATAACCCCGGCAGCGGTGGCAACCCCTTTGCCACCCCTGAAGGACAAAAAAATCGTATAACAGTGGCCTACCACCACAAAAACTCCGCAGGCCGCAGCTACAACCGGCCCACCCCAGGCGAGCCCTATCCACGCGGCGATCAATCCTTTCAAAAGGTCTCCCATAAGGGCCAGAACCGCCACTGATATTTTGGTCGAGCGCAGAACATTGGTAGCCCCGATATTTCCGCTGCCGCGCTGGGATATATCCACTTTCCCCAGATATTTGCCAAACAGGTAAGAAAACGGAACAGCCCCCAGCAAATAACTTAATAAGAGTAAAACCCAATCATTCATGACCTCATCCCCTCTTACAAACCTCACCTCGCGCCATTTATTGAAACTTGGAGGTATTCTTGCGCACCAACAAACACAGCGGTGAACCTTCAAAGCCGAAATTCTGGCGCAGTACGTTTTCCAGGTAGCGCAGATAAGAAAAATGCACCTGTTCCGGGTCGCTGCAAAACAGCACAAAAGTAGGCGGCGCAGTAGTCACCTGTGTGGTATAGAAAATCTTCACCCGCTTGCTGCCTCCCGGCAGGGGGTTGAGCAGTATGGCTTCATTTATTACCCGATTGAGTTCAGCCGTAGCAACGCGGCGGTTGTACTGCTCCACTACAAAATCCACCAGTTCGATGATCTTGAAGATGCGCTGGCGGGTCAGTGCGGATACATACAGGATAGGGGCATAAGCCAGGAATTTCAAATCTTCGCGGATATCCTTGTCATAGCGGTTCATGGTATGCTCATCTTTATTGACCGCATCCCACTTGTTGACCACCACGATATTGGCCTTGTTCTGTTCGTGTACGTATCCCGCGATGCGCTGATCCTGCTCAGTTACTTTTTCCACCGCATCCAGCATGATCAAGACCACATCGGCTCTTTCCATGCTTTTCAAGGTGCGGATTACACTGTATTTTTCAGTAGCCTCTTTGATGCGGGATTTTTTGCGAATGCCGGCCGTATCAATCAATATATAGCGGTTCCCTCCGTACTCGAAAGGAGTGTCGATGGAGTCCCGGGTGGTTCCCGGTATCTCGCTGACGATAACCCGCTGCTCGCCCAGGAGGGCGTTGACCAAAGACGATTTTCCCACGTTGGGACGCCCCACAATGGCGATCTTAACTGCTTCAGGGTCTTCATCATAGTCTTGCGGAGGACCAAAGTTGGCTATCACCGCATCCAGCAGGTCGTTGGTATTGAGGCCGTGCATGGCGGAAATAGGAATGGGATCGCCCAAGCCGAGGCGGTAGAAGTCCATCCATTCCAACTGGCGGTCGAAATTCTCAACTTTGTTAGCCGCCAGTATCACCGGTTTACGGGAGCGGCGCAGCATCTCGGCCACCTGTTCGTCTTCAGAGGTGATGCCCTGCCGGGCATCCAATACGAAGACGATTACATCAGCCTCATCAACGGCGATCTCCGCCTGCAATTGCACCCCGCGGGCGATGGTATCCACTTCTTCAAAGCGCAGCCCGCCGGTATCGATAATGATAAAGTCCCGGCCCAGCCATTCTGAAACATCATAAAGGCGGTCGCGGGTAACCCCGGGTATATCTTCTACGATGGCTTTGCGCTTTCCTGCCAGGCGGTTAAACAGGGTTGATTTTCCTACATTGGGCCTGCCCACAATGGCAACAACCGGTTTAGACATGTATTACTCTCCGTTTTTCTATACTATTTATGTAAGACGGCATCGACAAGGTCCCGGGCCTTTATTGGCACCACCCTGATCTCAGCCCCTGATGCTCTTATTATATCTGCCACCGAGATATCATCCAACAGCAGCTCTTCGCCGGCTTTCAGGATGATTTCCGGAAGAAGGACATTTTTCCCCTGATATTGGTTTCCCAGGGTTTTGATTATATCCCCGCCGGTCAACAGTCCGGTTACGGTAATGCTCGATCCCAGGAAGCTATTGACAACTGGTATGAGGTGTACCGCCACCCCGGCAACCTGGTTTAAGCGTTCGACTATGGGCTGTAAGGCGATTGTCCCTGAAACGCCGGTGACAATATGAGTCTGCCGGGGCGGCACCGCATCAGGCAGCCCTTTTTCGGCCTGGGCGAATTCATCCCACAAAAGGCGCACTAAACCGATCCCATTCTCCAATTGTTCAAAACTATCATAGTAACTGCTGCCGGGAACGGTTTGGCCGGCGTTCAGATAAAACTCGTCGGCCAAGTATACCAGGCCGAGCCCGTATTCGCGGCGAAAGCGCTGTTGATAGGCGTTGACCCGGGTGATTAGCCTGGCCGCCTGCTCCGGAGTCACCGGTTTTAGGTCCGGCAATCCCTGGCGATGTTTGGTCAATCCCACCGGAACAATGCCTATTGACAGGACACTGGGGTAAAAACCAGCCAGCTGTTCGATAGTCTCCTCTAATACTTCTCCGTCATTAATGCCCGGACACAGGACAATTTGGGTATGAATTTCTATGCCGCTCCGGTAAAGGCGCTCTAAATCCTCCCTTATATTAAGACCCTTTTTATGTTTCAGCATCCTGGCCCGCACTGCCGGCCGCATGGCATGTATGGAGATGTACAGCGGACTCAGCCGCATGGCTAGAATCTTGTCCCAATCCGACTGCTGCAAATTGGTAAGGGTTATGAAATTGCCAAACAGGAAGGAGTGGCGGTAATCGTCATCTTTTATCTGCAAAGTAGGGCGCAGGTCCGGCGGAAGTTGATCGACAAAGCAAAACAGGCAGCGATTTCTGCATACTTTCATCGGGTCGAAGATGGCGCCGTCTAAAATCAATCCCAGCTCCTCATCTTCTTCTTTTTCAACCTCTATCAGCCAGGTTTCACCATTCGGTTTATGCACTTCCACTTCAAGGAAGACGTCTTGTACCGCGAACTGATAATCGAGAATATCGTGTATAATCTGTCCGTTGATAGAGTATAGGCTGTCACCGGTTTCAAGGCCGATATCTTCGGCTATGCTGCCCGGTATCACATCTTGAATGGGTGCTGCCACCTGATTCCCTCCCGCTGCCATCTACCCCACTATTATCCCTTATCACTTGCCCCCCTGCAATAGCAGATCCACCCGCGTGTATTATGATTATTGCCATTTGGATTGCAGTTCAGCCTTAAACGCCAGGGTCTCTTCTTTTATATGTTCATACTGCTTCCCAGCCAGATGATAGGCTAACAGATTTTGCAGATATCTGCCTCCCAGTCAGGGCGGCAGGTAATTGAGGCCATAAAACAACAGATTACCAGGTATTGATACGGCCCGGGCAACCAATTCCTCTTCACTAAAACCGAACAGGTCGCGAAGGTCAGCGATGATAGCAGGCGCTAATTCATAATTGGCCCCTGCTCCGAAAGCATAAACCTTCACCCCATTGGCATCCTCGCCAACATACAAGAGGTCTCCTTTAAGATCCGCTTCTTTATCGTCATAATGCTCGACAAACCGGTAATCATTGCTATGAAGATCGCCCATAAAAATATGGGCGGCGATAAGTGCATGATGAACCCCGGTGGGACCCACAAATATTACATTCAATGTTTTCACCTGCTTTACTGCATGGTTTTAAGCCGGGTGATTTCCACCAGATTGGCGATGTTGCGGAAGGCATCCCTGGTGCCTCGAAACAGAATGGGGCGTCCGATGGTGGTCCAGCCAAGCCGTCTGGAAATGAAGCCGCCGATCATCATGAAGAGATTCACCCTGCTCATACAGTTTACTGCAATGACTTCATGCTCAACCCCCAGCAATCGCGCCACACTCATAATCATGGCGGTGCATCTGTCACCCATGTTTTTTTTGCCCAGGACGTAAACTTCATGGCCCAAATCATCTGTTCCCATATGGCGGATGGTGCCAAAATCAATATTTCGGGTTTTATCAAAATAAGGCAGGAGCATCATATCTTCAAAGGCCGGCGGGCGGGCGGGGTCAAGCATTTTGAGGTGCAGCGCCGCAGCCAGAACTGATGAATGTGACCCGCCATAACAATGATAGATTATCTTCATAATATATATAAGCTAAACTCCTCGATTCAGTGTTTGCAGATAATAAAGACTCCGTTTTCCAGGTCGTGAACATTGCCCCCTAGAATACGGGCCAGCATTAAGGTCAAGCGCTGCTGTTCCTCGCTTTCCCTGGCCACGAAGACCGGACATCCGCACCCCTGAACCAAACTGGCGTCCTGAGTGATAATGGCCAGGATATATTCTTTCAGGCTGATTTCCATTTAATCCGCTGCCTTTCTGCCCCAATAGCTTTTTAAGGTAGTGCTGCGGGCTGACTCCAACACCGGCACCCTTTTAATCATTTCTATCAGTACATCCATATCAGGCTCATTGGCTACTATGAACATTGCCAGATACCCTTTGTCGGCGTGCATCCTGGCCATAGGAGCCAGCTCCATCTCACTGATATCTACTTTCGCTCCCAAAATGGAGGTTACGTCATGGATAATGGCCATACGCTGACCCGGACTCTGCAGGGTCAGGCGCCCTTCGTCATCAAAAGGATGGATCAGGACCGCCAGGGCCTCAGAGAGGATCTTCTCGCGGGTCGCTTTGAACCCGACGTTCATCATGGGCACATCCGCGACTTTAAGCAGGGCGCCATCGAAAGACACCTCCGCCGGTTCAATTGAGGCAATTTCTCCGACGGTTAAACCGCTCATTACCTGAGTCGTGCCGTATATCATCAGCGGGCCCACCGCCAGCGCAAACGGCCATCCCCATAAATGCGCCGCTCCCGAAGTTACCAGCGAGGTCAATATAACCAGATAGTTGCGCACTTCGAATACCCGGGCGATGCCTTCGATGTAGTCGTGCCCCCGGGTTATCAGTTTATTCTCTTCCAGGCTGGACAGGGTTTTACGCTCCATATCCCTGATTTCCCGGAATTGCTGGGCCGCCAGGGTTAAAAAAGTGACCGCGACATAATCAGGCTCGGCAATAGCGGGAATAGCGACAGCACCAAGGCTGGCGGCAATAAAACCAAGGGCCAGATGTGTTACGTGACCGTGGGGATAAGTAGGATAATGGCGGTAATCATAGCGCAAAAGTATCCAGCGGTTGATAAAACCGGCTGCGATTCCCGCCAAAATAACGGTTCCATAACTCTGCATCACCGGCCGGCATTGCTCTTATTCAGTAAATAGAAACCTGCCCCGGCAGCCACAGCAACGGTGAGAAGAATCAAAATCGTTGTCCAGGCCGAAGGAGAGTTCTGCTGCAGGGGTTTGGCCGCCGCTCCCCCTGAGCTGCCAGCCCCGCCCCCTCCCAAGGTGGCTGACAGAACATCTGCAAAAGCGGTTACACCCTTGGTGGCATCGTCTTTGGGGTTGGTGTGCGATCCGACCTCAATCAGCATTGACCGGGGGGTAAGATCCTGATTATAATCCCCTTTGCCCATAAAAATCCCATTGGAAAGCCCCGGTTTGGTCTTATCCATTACTGCTTTTAGCTGCTTGGCGAACTCCAGATTTGTTTTCGAATTGGGATTAGTTTTGCCTACCACCAATTTGATCTTGGTGGCCTCCTGTCCATTTACAGTGGTCTGGTACTGGTTAGGCGGCACCGCGTCGCGGTGCACGTCGATCAATACCTGCGAGCCGTTCTTCAGTAGCGAAGCCGCAGTGCGCCTGGAGCGGTTATAGGCATTGACATCGTGGGGATTATGATTATTTTTGTTATACTCCACGGTATAGCCCAGCTGTTGAAGGCGCTGAGCCAGGGCATAGCCTACGTCATAAATGCCCCCGTTGCCTTCCTTGCTTTCTTTGCCGTCAGTGGGCACGTAGGATTCGTCACTGTGGGTATGGTAAATAGCTATGGTAGGTTTAGCCGCCACGACCGGAATCTCTTGGCTGTCTATCACCCAGGCCTGGCGATTGTCGTCGAAATTTACTTCTGGCATCTGTTCCTGGCCCACATATACGCAGCGCGCGGTGTGACCTGATACCTCTACCACCTGGTACCTGCCATTGTCACTGCTGATGTACTCATCGCCTACATACACCTGGGTGCCAGTCTGGCTTATGGTATTGTTGTCCTCATCCACCAGTGAAAAATAATACCCGGAAGGCAATTCCTCATAAACGGCCTCCGCCGTATCCGGCAGGAAGAGACCCAAACCTGTTATCAGGCTAACGGCTAAGAATAGAGACAGCATTTTTCTAGACATGTTCATCACCCCGATCCTGCGGCTTTCTCATTCCGGTGACTTCTATGCGGTCTTCCCAATCTTTAAACTCTTCTTGATCAGGTTCATCATCCTTGTCGTGTGCAGTATAATCAGCCTGTATATCGTCATGATCGTCATGAGCCGGTTTACGGGCTGGTGCCGGTTCCCTGAGGTTTTCTAACAAGGCCGGATCTTTGTCGTCGCTGCTGGGTCCTCCGGCCATGCGTTCCAGACTTTCGCCGACCAGCTCAGCCAGCAGAATTGCCAGGATACCAGCCAGAACCAGAGAGTCGAAGGCGCCGGCACCGCCCAGATGAACGGTTCCCCGCACCCCGCTCTGCAGCAGGTAGACAAATTGACCGATGTCTAAAGCCAACACCGCCATTACTGCCGCAAAGAATGATCCGCGCCGTGATCTGCCCGCCAAGTACCCAACGATGCCGGCGACTAAAGGATAAAGGTAAATAGGATCAATAAAAACGGTTTCCGGTTCGGCTCCCAGAAAACGGGCTCCTATAAACAATACCAGGGCGGTAACTACGGCGGCTATTGCCGAGCGCATCTTTTCAAAAGCAGTTCCAGCACCCAGCCACAGCCATATAGCCAGGCCGACCGTTATTACCCCGCCCACATTGATGGTTAACCGGGAGCTAACCGGGATATCAATGAAGCTGCCGACAATGATAGCAGCTATCACCGCCAATGCTGCCCGGTCAGTCATTCGCAAACGGTCCAGGGCCCGGTGAGCTACACCGAAATAGATCAGAATCGATATCACCACAAGCGCAATCAGACCAAAGGGAAAATTGGCCATATTTAGCCACATCCTTTCTCATCTCTTATGGCAATAGATTTCCCCGCATGGGTGTTTTTATGTAAAAAGAAGCTGTCCTGAGGTTATTGGCGGGACCAGAGGCGGCAATCGATATGGCGGGCCTCAAGCCAGGCCCTGGTATGACCTAGAATAATTAAAGGTTTTTCGCGAATTGCGGCAATATTGGGAGATGAAGTCATTAAAAACACTGCTTTAAGCCGATAAATCCATTGTTCTATAAATTTAAACAGAGACTCCGGGCCTTGATGGACATAATGCTTTACCAGGGGGCCGGCCATTCCTACCAATTCAGCCCCCATACAGAGCGCTTTAGCGGCATCCACAGCCGTTCTGATGCCCCCTGAAGCGATGACTTTTACCGGCAGCCCCAGTGAGATGATCTCGGCCAGGCTGACAGCGGTAGGCAAGCCCCAGTAATCGAGTTCATTGCCAAAACAGCCCTGGCGCAAATCCTCTATCACGATGAAGTTGGTGCCGCCCTGACCACCGGTATCGAAAAGACTCACTCCAGCGGAAAAAAGCAGTTGGACGCTCTCTTTAGACAGACCGAAACCCACCTCTTTGGCTATGACCGGCACCGGGGACAGAGCCGCTATCCGGCTGATATTATCCAGCATCCCGGCAAAATCCCTTTCGCCTTCCCGCATGGCCAGCTCCTGGGGTACATTGAGGTGCAGCTGCAGGGCGTCGGCCTCAATCATGTCAACTGCCTCAATAGCCGCCTCCGGTTTGGCCAAAGCGCTGATATTGGCCAATATCACCCCTTGCGGGTTAACTTTCCTCACCACCGCAAAAGAAGGCCGTCTTTCCCTGTCTGTCAAGGCTATGGCCTGTGATCCAACCGCCATAGCCAGCCCAAAATCCCGGGCCAGGAGGGCCAAGGCACGGTTGATATCAGTGGATATTTCGGTGCCGCCGGTGATGGCATTAAGCAACAAAGGGTATTGTAAAGACTTACCCAGAATATTCTGGCTGAGATCGATCTTGCCAAAATCGAGTTCAGGTATGGCCTGATGCAACAGGTATACCTCATCAAAGCCGTTCTTGACGGGTCCGTCCTGGCATATGCTGCTGATATTAATATGCTCTTCTTTACGCCTGGCCCTTATCGTTAACCCCTCCCTGCGATTTCTCTGGCTTTTTCCAGGGCGGCCGGATCGTTAATATTAAAAAACAGTTCTGAGACCTGCCCAAAACAGGAAAATACCGTTTCATCCAGATACAGGGCATTAAGATCCTCAAAAATCCTGGTTAATTTCAGCTTATCCTTTTCTAAACAATCAATCAGCAGGGGAAGACAGCTCTGATTATATACCGCTGCAGTAGGCTGCAGGCGCCCCCCCAGAACCGGCACCACGGAATCATAACCCTGAGCCCGCTCTAACATGTAATTGATCACGTCTGCATTGATAAAAGGCATATCACAGCTAAGTACAAAAAGCTGCGCCTGGGAAGTGGTCTTCAAAGCGGCATGAATACCGGCGATGGGGCCTTTACGGGGATAAATATCGGTTATCACCCGGGCCGGGTATTTCTCAAATAATTCCGGTTCGTTGGTTACAATAAGCAACTCGTCGAATCGGGGCTGAAGCCGGGCCAGTATGTATTCTATCACCTTGGCGCCGTTAAGGCTGGCCAAAGCCTTATTTATACCCATCCGTGAGCTCTGTCCTCCTGATAGAATGGCTATACCAGGCATCGACGGACTCCTTTACATTTTAATAGAAAAGGCTGCCGTTGGCAGCCCTTGATCTATCGCGGGAAGTTGCCGCAATGGGTGTTGCTGCAGCCCTGGCAGGCCCCCGGCCCGCCTTTGCCACCAAATGATTGGGTGCTGAACGAAGAGAGTAACGCCTCAATATTGGCTGACTGACACCCCGGACATTTTACGTTTTCACGCTTTTTAATTGTGGTTAAAACCTCAAAGTTCCGTTGACAATCCTTGCATTTGAATTCATATATCGGCATGGTTCACCCCACCCGGACTATTAAATGTCATCCGCCGGCTGAGATTCCAGGTATTGGTCCACATCAGCCTGATCAAGCTCATTTTTAGCTTCTTTGACAGACAAGCCAATCCGCTTTTCATTGGGATCAATGCTGATTATCTTCACCATTACCCGATCTCCGGCCTTGACCACATCTTCAGGCTTTTCCACCCGATAGTCGGCCAACTGGGAGATGTGAACCAATCCATCCACGCCCGGATCCAACTCAACGAATGCGCCGAAGGGGGCTATTCTGACCACGGTTCCCTCAACGATATCACCCTGGTGATATTTTTCTAAAGCCAGTTCCCACGGGCTCTTAAGCAGTTTCTTGCGGCTTAATGACACCCTTTCCTTGTCACGATCCAGGCCCAGGATGTAGACCTCAATCTCATTACCTTCGCTGAGAATATCCGCAGGATGTTCAACCCGGCGGTGATCTAGTTCAGATACATGTAAAAGTCCTTCATAACCGCCCAGGTCAATAAAAGCCCCGTAATCCACGATGCGTTTGACAATGCCGGTGCGGGTTTGGCCTTCAGCAATGTTCTGCCAGAATTCGGCCTTCTGGCGGTTCTTCTCCTCCAAGACCAGTTCCCGGCGGGATAAAACCACCTGTGAGCCCCGGCGTTTGTTGCGGTTGAACTCGATGATGTTGAACAGCATGGTCTGTCCGATGTAATCGTCCAGATTCTTTACATAGCCGTCGTCCACATGGGATGCAGGCAGAAATCCAACCACACCTACATCCGCCAGGAGTCCGCCTTTTACGCTTTCCACCACCGTGCCTTGCACCGGTCGTTTTTCATTGAAAGCAATTTCCAATTCATCCAGGGTCTTTTTGAAATCCACCTTTTTCTTGGACAGGAGGATGGTGCCATCATCATCCCATTTAAGAACCAGGACTTCAATTTCGTCCCCAACCTGAACCAGTTCACGGGCTGAGCCGACATCCTTTAAGGACATCTCGCGAAGCGGAATCACGCCTTCAGATTTGCCACCGACATCAACCATCACTTCATCATCCAACACTTGAACGACCGTGCCCTTTATCACTTCTCCCCTGCTGGGAGTTGCAAGTCCTGCCATTTCAGCCTCAAGTTTGGCAAAAGATTCTTCGTTGCCTGGCTTCTCTCCGGCTTGATTCTGATCTTCCCTTTCTTCGTCATAACCTGTCATCCTACTCATTACCTCCTTAATAATCCAATCCGGAGTAGAAGCACCTGCAGTTATACCGACTTTCGCGGCGTTTTGAAACCAGTCAGGCTGGATCTCTGACGCCTTTTGCACTCTGTAGGTCGTAACCCCGGTATTTAAACACTCTTTAACAAGAGTGGCTGTATTAGAACTATGGGCATCACCGATTACTATCATTAAGTCAACCCGACCGCTTAGTTCGCGGGCTTCCTTAATTCTATTAGCGGTAGCCGAGCATATGGTGTTAAAGACTCTTAACTCGCTGGCCTTGGGCAGAATCCCTTCAACAGCCCGGTAATAATCCCGGGATTCCTTAGTGGTCTGGGAAACCACCCCAACCTTATCCATACCGGGCAAAAGTTCGGCCTCAAACCGGTCTTTTACCACCCGGGCGGCTTCACACCATCCTAAAATGCCCTGTACTTCAGGATGTTCGGCATCCCCAAATATTACCACATTATACCCTTGTTCATCCAGTTCGGCAACCAGCTGCTGTATCCTGGCAACCCTCGGGCAAGTGGCATCTACTACCACAATGTCCCGGTGACGTGCCCGGTCGATAACCTGTGGCGAGCAGCCATGCGAGCGGATGACCAGCTTTTGTCCAGGTTGCAACTGGTCGACATTATTCACCGGGTCAATACCCTGTTGGGCCAATTGTTCCACCACGGCTTGATTGTGAACCAACGGGCCCAGGGTAAAGCATCCATCTGGGAAACAAGCCTCTGCAGCGATTCTCACCGCCCGCTTAACCCCCGCACAGAAACCGGCATGGTTGGCTAATTGGACCTGCAATCGATTTACCCCGCAAATATATAATAAATTCGAAAAATCTTGGATAAATCCTTCTTTATTTACATAAAAGTATATTAATTTGCGCCATAATCTCCTCACTCATTTTCCCCAGAAGGGCAGAACTGTACTTTTCATGGTAATAAGCCGTCAGATCCAGAGGGTGACCGACTCGCACCTTTAAGGGCCGAAACCAGCCGCAGGGAAACCATCCTTCTGTACCGGTAATCGCCACCGGAACCACCGCTGCTCTGCTCTTCATGGCCAGCATAGCCACACCAGGCTGAATGCTGGTCTGGGCAACAACTTTGCGCCGGGCGCCTTCGGGGAAAATCCCTAAGATTTCACCAGCTTCGAGCATTTCCAGGGCCTGCCTTATGGCATTTCGATCCGCTGCCCCTCTCTGCACCGGAAAGGCGTTTAAGCCCCGACAGATAGCTCTTAATAGAACATTTTGAAATAATTCCGCTTTGGCCATAAAATGGACGGGACGCGATAAAGCCACACCCACCAGGATGGGATCCCAGTTGCTGACATGGTTGGCAGCGACGATAACTGGTCCTTTTTTGGGTAGGTTATGTAATCCCTCGACTTTCAAACCAAGAATCAGCAAAAAGATTTTCAAAAAACCCCTGATGAGTGCGTAAAACATTTTACGCCCCCCGAATCTTCATCTTAATGGTATGTAGAACCTCATCTTCAGTCATTTTACTGGTATCCAGCATAATATGATCCGGCAAAATCCGTAAGGCCCCTACCGGACGCTGGGAATCGATCTGATCCCTTTTTATGATCTCCTCCCGCACCGCGTCGAGATCGGCCCTATAGCCGCGCATTTCCATTTCCCGCACCCGGCGCTGGGCTCGTTCTTCAATACTGGCGGTAAGGAAGAATTTATAGTCGGCATCGGGAAGCACATATTCCCCGATATCCCGTCCATCCATGACCACTGAACAGCTCCGGGCCATGGCTTGCTGGAGTTTAACCATGACTTTTCTCACCCCGGGATGAGCTGATACGATTGAAACTGCCTCACCAACCCGTGGCGAACGAATTAGACTGGTAACATCTACCCCGTCGCTGATTATTACTTGGCCATCTGATTGGGTTTCGAAGTGAATATCAGTGGTTTCCGCCATCTGTTGCAGCAGGCTGGAGTCATTAAGATCAATACCTTGTTGCAGGACTTTCAAAGTGAGGGCTCGATACATTGCACCGGTATCAACATAAGTAAAGTTCAGTTCACGGGCCAATCTCCGCGCCACGGTGCTTTTGCCAGCACCAGCCGGACCATCAATCGCTATCTTCATTCGTTTACCACCCATGTATGCTCGTCTCTATTTTAGCATACCTCAAACCGCTGCGACACCTTGCACTAAAGTTTTTGACCGCGGTTTATAAACATTTAGTGGTGAGGCCCTCCAGCAGCGGCCAGAATTGCGGGAAGGAGATGTCAACTACTTCAGCGCCCTTCAGCACTGTTTCTCCGCGGGCTACAAGCGCGGCTACGGCCAGGCTCATAGCGATGCGGTGGTCGCCGAAACCATGCACTTCAGCTCCCCGGAGCGATTCCGGCCGGCCGGTAATGGTCAAACCCTGAGGCATTTCTTCAACACAAGCCCCCATTTTATTAAGCTCGCTGCATATAGCTGCCAGGCGATCTGATTCTTTTACTCGCAATTCCCCGGCATCCTCGACCCGGGATTCACCATCAGCTGCTGCCATGGCCACGGCAAGCACCGGAACTTCGTCTATCAGCTTTGGCATCATCCCGCCGTCAATTACGGTGCCACGCAGCGGGGCGCTTTTGACCAGCAGGTCCGCAACCGGCTCACCCCCCACCGTTCTGCGGTTCTCCATGATTATATCGGCTCCCATGGCGTCTAAAACCTCAATAACACCGGCCCTGGTAGGATTGACGCCGACGTCGCGGATCATAAGCTCCGACCCGGGCACAATGGAAGCTGCCACCAAGAAAAAAGCCGCTGAAGAGATATCCCCGGGAACCAGAAACTGTTGGGGTTCTAAAGTTTTACCCGGGTTGAGGGTGACGCTCCCCGGCTTCACAATGAGGTCGGCTCCCATGGCGGACAGCATACGTTCGCTGTGATCCCGGGAAGGCTGCACTTCCCGCAAGACGGTTTTCCCTTCGGCCTGCAGCCCGGCCAGCAGCAGGGCTGTTTTAAGCTGGGCGCTGGCTACCGGCAGCTGGTATTCAATGCCGGCCAGGCTCCCGCCTATGACCACTAAAGGAGCCAGACCGTTTTGTCTGGCATATAAGGTCGCGCCCATCATCCGCAAAGGCTCCATAATCCGTCGCATTGGCCGCTGACGCAGGGAGCGGTCCCCACTTAAAACTGAAAAAAAGGGAAGTCCCGCCAGCAATCCGGACAGGAGGCGCATAGTGGTTCCGGAATTGCCGCAGTCCAATACATCCTCGGCTTCCTTTAAACCCTCCCAGCCCTTTCCGGATATAATCAGGCTCTGCTTCTCGGTCCGGATATCGACCCCCAATTGGCCTAGACATCTGCAGGTTGACAGAGTGTCCTGGGCTTGAAGGAAATTCTGTACACTGCTCCTGCCCCGGGCCAGGGCTGAAAAAATAAGGGTCCGGTGAGATATCGATTTGTCTGCGCTGACCCTTATCTCTCCCCGCAAGGCTTTGCATTGGCTGAGCTTGATTTCCACTACCTTAACCTCCTCACTTCATCCAGGCCTTGATATGCTGCCGGCTCAGGGCTTCGACTGCCCTTAGCGCCGCATCATCATCAGGTACACTGATGCGTATCGTCCCGCCATCGCCTTCTCTGATTCTTAGGATTTCCAAGTCCATAATATTTACCTGACAACTTCCCAAAATATTTCCTAATTGTCCTATCACCCCGGGTTTATCCGGTACGATACACACGATATCAGTAGACTCCCCCAGGTAAGTGCGCTGCAGGTGAGGAATCTGTGCCCTGATTTTGCGGGCCTGCTCCAGGCCGGCCCGCAACCGTATCCGGTCTCCATCCGCCACTGCTCTTTGCATAGCTTGCAGTTCGCTTATCAGCTTATCCAGCTCTGCAGTTATATACTTTCGATTGGATAAAACAATATCCTCCCATAGACCCGGGTTGCCTGAAGCTACCCGGGTGGTGTCGCGAAAACCGCCGGCAGCCATCATCATAGCCTGCCGGTCTCCCCTGGTGACATTCAGCAGCGCCGCCGCAGCCAAGTGAGGTACATGGCTGACCTGGGCCACTATCCGGTCATGCAGCCTGGCCTCCATGATATGCACCTTGGCCCCGGTCTCTCCTATAAGACCGCTCAAACGGTCTATAGCCGGCCGGGGCGTATCTGCAGCCGGGGTCAGTACATATACTGCGTTTTCATAAAGGTAACGATCGGCCCCCTGAATTCCAGCGATCTCTGCACCTGCCATAGGATGACCGCCCATACCGCATACGTCTGCGGGAAGCCCGGAAAACAAAGCCTGCACCTTCATCTTGGTGCTGCCCACATCAGTAATCAAGGTTCCCGGCCTGACAAACGGCATGATGTCCTGTAGAATTTGCGCATAAGCGGCCATCGGCGTACAGAGGAATATAACACTGGCCCGAGACACGGCTTCATCCAGCGGGGGACTTTCCTGTATGGCGCCAATGGCAATGGCCTGCTTCACTGCATCCTGCTGGGAGTCCAGGCCGGTTATGCGTTGTACCAGGGCGGAGCCCTGCAAAGCCAAACCCAATGATCCGCCGATCAAGCCCAGGCCGATTATGAGTATTTTCTCAGCCATCTTCCCGATCGCCACCTTCCAGTTCGATGCTCAGGGCAGCAGTCATTTGCCGCAGTTTTGTCATCAAGCCCTTGAATCTGTCCGGGGTAAGAGATTGAGGTCCGTCAGACCAGGCTTCGCTGGGATTCTGGTGCACCTCGATCATCAAGCCGTCACAGCCCGCGCCTACCGCCGCCAGGGCCATGGGCTCCACCAAGCGCCATTTTCCGGTGCCGTGGCTGGGATCAACTACTACCGGCAGATGGGTCAAATGCTTTATAATCGGCACCGCACTCAGGTCCAGGGTATTGCGGGTATAAGACTCAAAACTGCGGATGCCGCGTTCACACATAATTACCTGCGGATTGCCGCTGGATATGATGTATTCGGCGGCCATGATCCATTCTTCAATGGTGGCCGAGGGCCCCCGCTTTAACATGACTGGTTTCCCGACTTTACCAAGCTCCCGGAGCAGAAAGAAGTTCTGCATATTCCGCGCTCCGACCTGCAGTATATCGACGTACTCGGCTATGGTTTCTATATGGCGGGGATCCATGACCTCGGTGACAACAGGCAGTCCGGTTTGCCTGCCGGCTTCGGCCAGGATCTTCAGGCCGGCTACTTCCATACCCTGAAAAGAGTACGGCGATGTGCGGGGTTTAAAGGCCCCGCCGCGCAGCATTGCCGCACCTGCAGCTTTAACCGTATGCGCTACTTGCAGATATTTTTCTTCACCTTCCACTGCGCAGGGACCTGCGATGACCGTCAAAGAACCGCCTCCCAATTGACAGCCCTTTACTTTAATGACGGTCTCTTGTTTAAACTCCCGCGATGCCAGCTTAAAGGGTTGAACAATAGGAACCACCCTTTCAACTCCGCAAAGGGTTTCAAATAGATCCAAATCCTCCTGGGTCCGATTGCCTACCGCGCCTATAATGGTTCGTTCCACCCCATGGGAGAGGTGCACCTGGAAATGGCGCTCCTTCAGCTTGATTTCAACTTGTTCAATCAATTCGGGCCCTGCGTTTTTCTCCATTACGATAATCATAAAAAAACCTCCTTACACAGCGTGGAGGAGAGAAAAACAGAAACCATTGGCATATCGCCAATGGTCGATCCATTGTCGTTATTCCCACCATCCTGCCATACTACAATGTTTTTGAGGGCATCCTACCTTACTACAATATCAAGAATACCTCAAACACCCCGCCAAGATCAAGTCAAATCTACAATGGCAAAAGCAGCCAGGGACAAAGGCAGAGTTGTCTTCGTCACCATGGCTGCGCTTGCTATAACCCCAAACGATTCCCGACATCTTCATCAGACTCGGGTCAGAGATAATACAGGCACTTCTAACCGAGCGATAGTCATATCCCCTGGTTCTCCCTCAGGGGGTCATTTGCTTTCGTTGACCGCCGCCAGGTAGATTCCCATTAAGATAACGGCGCCACCGGTCAGTTGATACCAGAGCAAGGCTTCATTGAAAATGAACCACCCCAGTATACTGGCCATGACCGATTCGCCCAGAATGGAAACCGCCACCACCGGTGCTTTAACGAATTTCAAGGCCCAGTTAAGCACTGCGTGCCCCCCCAGTCCGGGGCCTAATCCCATTAAGGCAAAAAGCAGCCAATCAACCGCCGGATATCCGGTTAAGGGCAATTGCATAAACACCGCCACAAATAAGACAATCACGGCGGCAACAGAGGATACCACCAGGGTATAATCCAGGGTGGCTACCCGGGACCTGAGCTGACGGCCTAAGAGAAAGTATACCGCCACGAAAAAACCGCTGGCCAGAGCCAGCATATCCCCCAGCAAACGGCCCTGGCCCAGGTCTCCGCCGACAATAACTCCTGATCCTGTCAGGGCTAATACCACCCCCAGGATAGCCCAGCGGTTTAATCTCTCTTTTAATATGAAGGTGGAAAAGACCAAAACAAAAATGACTTGTAGATTGGTGAATAAGACTGAACTGGAAATGCTGGTATAGTCAAGCGAGCTGATCCAGAAGGCTAAATGCAAAGCCAAAAAAAGGCCTGATGAGGCCATTAAAATGATATCCCGGCGGGAAAGTCCGCTTATTGAAAGCGGCAGGTTCCGTCCATTAATAACTGCGGAAAGGCCGGTAGTGGCGGCCAGGCGGTATAAGGCTATAACCAGAGCTGGCGCCGAACACCAGCGGATCATTGTGGAGGAGGTCGACATGCACAAAACACCGAAGAAAATCGCCGCATAAACCGGGGCGGTTTTCATTGTTCCACCCCTAGATAAGATTGTATCACCCGGGGGTCGCTCTTTATCTGCTCCGGGTCGCCTTCGGCTATCTTGCGTCCGTAATCCAGGACGGCGATCTGCTCACAGATATTCATCACCAGATGCATATCATGTTCCACCAGCAGAATGGTGAGCTGCATATCGTCCCTAATTTTCCATATAAGATCCATTAACTCGAGCTTCTCAGAGCTGTTCATCCCGGCCGCAGGTTCATCCAGGAGCAGGAGGCAGGGATTGGAAGCCAAAGCCCGGGCGATTTCCAGCCGCCGCTGCTCGCCGTAGGAAAGACTTTGGGCATATTCCCTTCTTTTTTCATAAAGGCCCATCATGGTGATGAGTTCTTCAGCTTTGGTGCTGCATTGCTTCTGTTCGCGGACGTAAGCCGGCATTCCCAGGAGGCTGGCCAACAAGCCCGCGGAGCGGTTCCAATTGGCTGCCACCTTGACGTTATCCAAAACTGACAGCCGGTTGAAGAGGCGAATATTTTGGAAAGTCCGCCCGATCCCCAGCCGGGCCACCTTGTGCGAGGATAAGGAGGCTATAGGGGTGTCGCGGAAAATCAGGCTCCCTTCGGTAGGGGTATAAATGCCGGTTATTACGTTGAAAAGGGTGGTTTTCCCGGCGCCATTAGGTCCGATGATGCCGAAGATGGTATTGTGCTCCACCTTCATATCAATGCCGTCCAGAGCCCGAAGGCCTCCAAACTCCTGACTGACGCCCTGCAATTCTAGGACCGGCATGGTTTCACCTCTTTCTCCCGCTTGGGTTTGACCAGGTCATAGAGGCGGATATCTCCCAGGAGTCCGTTAGGTCGGAAGATCATCAGGATAACCAGCAAAGCGCCATAAAAGAGCATGCGGTATTCAGCCACCACCCGCAGCATCTCCGGCAGTATGGTAAGGATGGCCGCCCCCAGAATAGCTCCGGGTATGCTCCCTAATCCACCCAAAACCACCATGTTGAGTACCTCGATGGAGCGCATGAAATCAAAATCCTGAGGACTGATATAATACATATAATGGGCATACAGAGCGCCGCCTAATCCGCCTAGAAAAGCCCCCAGAACAAAGGAGAGGACCTTCAGATGGGTGGTATTTATGCCGCAGGCCTCGGCCGCGATCTCATTTTCCCGTATGGCATACATGGCTTTACCGATGCGTGACGACAATAATCGCTGAGAGAAGAAAACCACCAAGATGGTAATGATCAAAACCAGGCTGAAAGAAGTCTCCTGGGGTATGCCCGATAGTCCTACCGCCTTGCCCCCCGGTTCAAAATTTAGAAAGAACACCCTCACGATCTCAGCAAAGCCAATGGTGACAATTGCCAGGTAATCGCCCTCCAGTCGCAGAGCGGGCAATCCTATAACAAATCCGAACAGAGCCGCCACGGCTGCTCCTGCCAGGAGTGTCAGCCAGAAAGGCCAGCCCAGTTTTAGGGTCAAAATAGCTGAGGTATAAGCCCCTATGCTCATAAATCCGGCGTGTCCCATGGACAATTGCCCGGTAACACCAGTGGTGATATTTAATCCCAGGGCTATAATGATGTTAATCCCCATGAGGATTATAATGCGCAAGTAGTAAGGATCGATAATTCCCGTAATCCATTGCTCCAAGAGTTTCACCTATACCTTTTTGCTGATTTTTTCTCCTAATATGCCTTGGGGCCGAAGGATCAGTACCAGAATCAAGATGCCGAAAGCAATGGCATCTTTAAAGGAAGAAGAAATGTAAGCTACCCCCATGATTTCCAGGACCCCCAGGGTAAGGCCTCCCAGCATGGCGCCGGGTATGGAACCGATTCCGCCCAGAACAGCGGCGGCAAAGGCTTTAAGACCTGCCATGGTTCCCATATAAGGCCATACCGCGTTATAATAAACGCCTACCATTACCCCTCCGGCAGCGGCCAGGGCTGATCCGATAGCGAAGGTGTAGGAAATGACCCGGTTAACATTGATCCCCATCAAAGCGGCGGCGTCGAGATCCTGCGAACAAGCCCGCATGGCTTTGCCGATGCGGGTCTTCCGCACCATAAATTGCAGCCCGATCATCAATAACGCAGAAACCAGCAATATTATGACCTGCATGGAAGAAACCTGCACCGGCCCCCATGAAAATGAACTCAAGTCCATAATCGCCGGGTAGCGCCGGGTGTTCACCCCGGCGATCAAAGCCATCAGGGTGGACAGGAAAATGGATGCCCCCAAGGCACTGATCAAAGGCGAGAGGCGGGATGATTTACCCCGCAGAGGCCGGTAGGCGATCCTCTCCACCAATACTCCCAAAAGCATGCAGACCGCCATAGCCCCCACCATAGCCACCCCCAGGTTAACATCCCAGACCGTGACCAGGACCAGACCTACGAAAGCCCCTACCATATAAATTTCGCCATGGGCAAAATTTATTAATTGTACGATGCCATAAACCATGGTATACCCGAGAGCGATTAAAGCATAGGTACTGCCCAGGGTAAGGCCGTTAAGCAATTGCTGCCATAACATAGTTTGTTTCCTTTGCTTTTACTTGTCCCTATTAGACCATACATCAACATAGTGGCAGGCTCCATAAGCAATTTCTGCCACCAGGTTCATCTATGGGCCAAGGGGGCTTAAGAACAAACTGGCAGCCCGGTAAAACCGGGCCACCAGGGTATGGTTCCTTATTGTTGGGGTGCGCTGGTGGGAATCTTCTCCAGCAATGCCGGGAATTTATCACCCTTTACGGTTAACAGGAAAACCGGGCTCTTGAGCGGTTCACGGTCGGGAAGGAAGGTGGTTTTGCCTGAAACACCCGGATAATCCTGAAGTTTTGCCAATTCAGCCTTGAACACTTTGGGATCACTGCTCTGAGCTTTCTCCATAGCCTGGGCAATAATCATCACAGCGTCATAGTACTGGGCGGAAAACATGTCCGGATCTTCATTGTACTTGGCCCGGTAAGCTTTGATAAAAGCGTCGGTTTCCGGGCTGGGCTGGTCGGCAGAGAAGCCGGCGTAGAAGATGACCTTCTCTTCAACCGCTTTGCCGCCTAATTTCTTAAGATCTTCCCCATACAGGCCATCACCGCCAACCATGACGATGTCTACTCCCTGCTTCTGAGCTTCCAGCATGATCAGAGCAGCTTCGGTGTAATAGCCGGTAAATACCAGGACCTGGGGTTTGGCTTGTTTCAGCTTGGTTACCTGTGCGGTGAAATCGGTTTCTTTGTCATTGATGGACTCTTCCAAGACGATGTTGCCGCCTTTTTCCTGGATAGCGGTCTTGAATACCGGTGTTAATGCAGTGCTGTAGCGGGCTGTTTAAGATTTATCTGGGCATGCTTAATCAATTGTGACGTCATTTTAGCAAAATTTTCGGGGGTTAAGGATTGTTTGCCGTCTGACAGGGCCCGGTCAGGATCCTGGTGCACCTCCACCATTACTCCGTCAGCACCTGCAGCGACAGCCGCGCTGGCTATGGGCCTGACCATTTTCCACTTGCCGGTGGCGTGACTGGGATCGACAATTATAGGCAGGTGGGTCAACTGTTTAACCAGGGGTACCGCCCCGATATCAACGGTGTTGCGCGTATAGGTCTCAAAAGTTCGTATCCCCCGCTCGCAGAGGATGATTTGTTTGTTGCCGCCTTTCAGCACATACTCGGCTGCCAGCAGCCATTCTTCGATAGTAGCCGACAACCCCCGTTTCAGCATTATCGGTTTATCCAGCTTGCCCAGCTCCTCCAGAAGCGAATAGTTCTGCATATTACGGCTGCCCACCTGCAGAATGTCTATATTGGCGTAAAGGATGTCCAGATCCCGAATATCCATAATCTCGGTAATCACCGGCAGACCCGTTTCCTGCCGGGCTTGAACCAGGATATCAACCCCGCTGCGGCCCAGACCTTGAAAAGAATAAGGGGAGGTGCGGGGTTTAAACAGCCCGCCGCGCAGAATATCCGCGCCCATCTCCTTGAGGCGATGGGCCAGATTGAGGTAGTCGGGCCGATTCTCAACCGCGCAGGGTCCGGCAATGACAGTGCAATACCCCTCACCGACATATACTTTCCCGGCGGGGGCGGCGATAGTTATTACGGTGTCAGATGCGCAGTATTCCCGCGATGCTAATTGAAATGGTTTCATTGTGCTGAGCCTCCATACGAAAATAGTATATCAAACCAGGGCTATTATTCGAATGGTTTTCTGCAGCTTGGCCTGAGTTTTGCTTAGAGGTGAAAGGTTAGGCCGCCTCTTATTAATAAACGACGGTATTTTGTGCTATATTGATTATTAACATACTCAAGGGGGTTAAGGCGGTGAAAACAATACGGGTGGCCCTGTGCCAAATGAAGGTGACAGCCGATAAAAAACTCAATCTGCAGACTGCACGGAATTTCGCAGAGCAAGCGGTGCAGTCCGGGGCGGAGCTCATCATCCTGCCTGAAATTTTCAACGCCCCTTACCAGGCCGCGCTTTTCGAGCAGTATGCCGAACCCATACCCGGCCCCAGCAGTCTGGCCCTGGCGGATATAGCCCGGGAATGCCAGACAGCCATTGTGGGAGGATCAATCATCGAGAGGGATGCCCAGGGCCGTTTGTTCAATACCTCTCTGGTATTTGACAAAAACGGCGTACTCCTGGCCAAGCATCGCAAGGTTCATCTATTCGATGTAAATATCCCCGGAAAAATCAGTTTTCAAGAATCCCGTACCCTGTCACCCGGGCAGAATGTCACATTATTTAATTTATACGGCTTCAAGGCCGCGGTTTTAATCTGCTATGATATTCGCTTCCCGGAAATGGCCCGCCTGGCTGTACTGGCCGGAGCAGATTTGCTGATTGTCCCGGCAGCATTCAATTTAACCACCGGTCCCCTGCACTGGGACTTGCTTATGCGCAGCCGGGCTGTTGACAGTCAGGCCTATGTATTGGCCTGCTCCCCTGCCCGGGATGAGGAAGCCTCCTATCAGGCCTGGGGGCATTCAGTGATAGTCGATCCCTGGGGTCAGATAATGGCTCAGGCCGATCGAGACGAAGAGATTATCTTCGGCTATTTAGACCCGGAGGCGGTGCGGCAGGTGCGCACTGAGCTGCCGGTTTTGAGGCAGCGCCGCACCGACCTCTATGAGATAGTTGCCAAAGATGCCGGTGTTGTAAAAGAAAGGAGCGCTGATGATGAAATCCCACACTGAATACCTGTGGTTTAATACCAAACGCAGACATGAGTATATCCGTATCACCGATCGGGTCCAAGCGGCTTGCTCAAAATGCGGCATTGAGGAGGGCATGGTGCTGGTGAGTGCCATGCACATCACCGCCGGAGTATTTGTGAACGATAATGAAAGCGGTATACTGACCGACATAGCCCATCTCCTGGAAGGCCTGGCGCCCACAGGTCCCGACTATCTGCATCACCGTACCGGGGAGAAAAACGGCGATGCGCACCTCAAAAGCATCCTGGTACATCATCAGGTTATTGTGCCGGTAACCAAAGGCAGGCTGGATTTGGGGCCATGGCAGGAAATCTTTTATGCCGAGTTTGACGGCCAAAGAGAAAAGCGGGTGATTATCAAGGTTTTGGGCGAGTGATCAATCCGCCAGATCCCGGCGCAGAGCCCGGGCTTCACCCAGGTAGGTGTGCTTTATATCCCCTTGGGCCTTAGTGGTGTTGATATGTATCAAGACCCGGATACAGCGGGGTATAGAACCAGGCACCTCTATTTCCTGGAAACAGAGCAGGGGTACGCAATTCCAGCCCATTAAACGAGCCGCTTCAGCCGGGAACGCCGAGCGTATATCCGAAGTTACCGTAAATAGAATACTGGCAATATCCTCAGGCAGAAAATCATTGGCCGCCTGCATAGCGGAAAGGAGTTCCTGAGTCGCTGCTAATACCCGGCTTTTGTCGTCCTCCTCGATGGTGATGGCGCCCCTTATCCCTCTTACCTGCATTTAGATCTTCCGCCTTCCCGTTACTATGATACGGCTCTATGCCCCAGGCCAATACTGACCTCATCGAGATGTAACAATCCGATGCCAAAAAACAAGGCGACACTTATATGGTCGCCAAACCTGGCTATACCTATCTTGCCGCCTACATTCAGGCCCAGCGCCTTGGGCATTATCTGAGCTATGGCTTCGCGGGTGGCACCCGCTACTGCGCCTTCGTCAGCATGGGCGTCTTTGATTACCCCTTCCCTTTTGGCGGCCACTACGGCCCGTTCCACGATTTTGCCGACTGAGGTCACGAATTCGCCGCCGTAGTCTACCGCCACGGCCTTGATATGTACTTTTTCCAACAGTTCTTTTTTTAACTGGCTTTCTTCCTGGCGGGAAGAAGATAAGGCCATGCGGATGGCCGCGCTGGCTACTTCCTTGCTACCGATCTCCATATTCATCCCACCCTAAATTAATGTACATTTATTTTACTATAATTTTCCCTACCATTACCATACTTTGATTGGCAGTATAAGCCTGCCCCTGGCGCGGATATGCCAGATTGGGGGAGCGGCTTATGACCTGGTATTCTACCGGGAAATTGTAGGCGGTAGAGTCTATCTCCACCACATCCTGGGGATTTACTTTCAATTCCACTTGAGCACCATTGAAAAAACCGTACTCCTTTCCGTTGACCAGTACTTTAGCCTTGGGCAGGGAATTAAAATCCTTTATGCCCAGTGTCAATAAAGCCTGCGGAGAGACTGCCACCTGTGAAGCATCGCCCGGTGCTGCCGCCAGTTCCTCTTCCTCCAGGTTTAAAGCCTGACCTTCCATCCGTTCCGACCAACTCAGGTAAAAACGCGCCTGATCATTGGTCATGACCCCTTGGACCACCA
>NZ_DCEA01000010.1:32235-32605 GCF_002316705.1 Syntrophomonas sp. UBA1041 | reverse complement strand
CCTTGGACCACCACTAAAGCCACCAGGGCGATCACAATAACCCGGATCAAACTGCGCTCAACTTTTTCAAAAAAATTTCGCATAAAACACATCTCCCCGGAATCATTCTCCTCTATCTTATGCCCGGTTCAATGCATTTATCCATATTCTGATGTCATCAAGACCTCGGGGGCCTGCAACAGTTGATAAATTAAAATAATTTACAAGTTTGTTTTATTATGCCTTATTGGATTAAAATTCCTATCATCAGCAATAATATTGAACCCTGCCTTCGGCAGGACTGTACTTCCTACCGGCGGATCCTTAATGAAATAGCCGCTCGGCAGCTTTTCATAAATAGTCGGTTGTCTGATAAGCGAATAGCCCTGGT
>NZ_DCEA01000010.1:31860-32047 GCF_002316705.1 Syntrophomonas sp. UBA1041 | reverse complement strand
ACATGCAGCACATTACCAGGGCTTTGTTTTTAAGCTAAAGTATAGAAAAGGGATCAGGCTTCGTCCCCCTCTTGTTGTCTCGAACTTCTTCCCACGTACTGGTTTTAGATCTTACTTCCATTCTTTGCGGGCGTATTCCACCCCGACCAGAAAAGCTTCTTTGTTCTTGGCGATAACGGCTTCTTTT
>NZ_DCEA01000010.1:31327-31696 GCF_002316705.1 Syntrophomonas sp. UBA1041 | reverse complement strand
TCTTGGCGATAACGGCTTCTTTTTTGCCTTTGAACACCACCTCCAGGTAGTCCAAGGCTTTATCGATGTCCATTAATCCTTGTTTTTCTACAAAAGCGCCCAGCAAAACCATGTTGGCAACCCGTGCCGTCCCGAGTTGGTCGGCAATCAGGTTTACCGGCATCTGTAAGACTTCCACATCGTCACGGGCCGGCAGCCTGTCGACCATAGACGAGTTCAAGACCAAAGTGCCGTGGGGTTTGACTTTATCTTCAAATCGGTCCAGTGAGGGACGATTCATAATAATCGCGGTCATGGGATTTTCAGTCAACGGTGAACTAATCTCCTCATCACTTATGGTCACCAGGCAGTTGGCGGTGCCGCCGCGCA
>NZ_DCEA01000010.1:1251-31151 GCF_002316705.1 Syntrophomonas sp. UBA1041 | reverse complement strand
GCAGTTGGCGGTGCCGCCGCGCATTTCAGCCCCATAGGATAGAGCACATGAGACCTCCTTGCCGGTATGCATGGCCAGGTGAGTTAGAAACTGGCCCATTGAAATGACTCCCTGTCCTCCGAATCCTGCAAATAAAACCTGTTGTTCTTGTGCCATTCTACTGTTCTCCCTTCACCTTGAATTCTCCCAGCGGATAATATGGTATCATATGCTCTTCCATCCATTTCAATGAATCGGCCGGGCTCAAACCCCAATTGGTGGGGCAGGCGGACAGAACCTCCACCATGCTGAAACCAAGGCCTTTGGCCTGAGTCTGGAAAGCTTTTTTTATAGCCTTTTTAGTCTTGATGACATTGGCCGGATTGTTGACTGCGGTGCGGCAGATATAAGCTGAACCTTCATTGTGTGACAACAATTCACACATCTTGGCGGGATACCCTTCGATCTCAGCCTTGCGGCCGTAAGGCGAAGTAGTGGTCACCTGCCCCAGAAGAGTGGTAGGAGCCATTTGCCCGCCGGTCATTCCATACAGCGTATTATTAACGAAGATAGTGGTGATTTTCTCCCCGCGCAGTGAAGCGTGCACGATTTCCCCCATGCCGATAGAAGCCAGGTCGCCGTCGCCCTGGTAGGTAAACAGATAGCGATCCGGCAAGAGACGCTTTATGGCTGTGGCTATAGCCGGAGCCCGGCCATGAGCGGCTTCCAGCATGTCACAATTAAAATATTCGTAGGCCAACACTGAACAACCCACCGGACAAATACCGATGGTCTCTTCGCGTATGTTTAATTCATCCATAACTTCAGCCACCAGCCGGTGAATGATGCCATGTGAACAGCCCGGACAGTAGTGATATTGGGCCCCGGTCAAACTCTCGGGCTTCTGCGCAATCATTTTCATTTCAAGCCCTCCCTTTCCGCAATGAGCAGCAATTGCTGGGTAATCTCTTCGGGATTGGGCGTCCGGCCTATCTCGCCGATAAAATGCACCGGCACCCGGCCTTGCGCTGCCAGTTGAATATCCTGGATCATCTGCCCTGAGCTGCTTATCTCAACCGAAACCATGGCTGTGCAGGTTTTGGATAAGGCTGCTATAGCTTCATACGGATAAGGCCACAGGGTTATGGGCCGTATCAGACCGGTCTTCACACCTTCCTGGCGGGCGTTCCATACGGCTTTTTTGACAATCCGGGCCATGATTCCGTATGCCACTACTATCAAATCGGCATCGCCGCTCAGGTATTCTTCATATCTCACTTCATTGGCTTTAATGGACTGGTATTTATCGTTTAAATGCTGATTTCTTTTTTGCAGGGTCTCCACCGGCAGGTGCAAAGTGTTCACAATATTGGGTTGGCGCCCTTTACAGCCGGTGATGGCCCATGGCTTTTCTATGAATTCGGTGACGGGATCCCGCAATACTACCGGCTCTATCAGGTTGCCCAGGGTTCCTTCGGCCAGTAGCATTACCGGAATGCGGTAGCCATCGGCCAGGTCAAATGCCAGCATGGTCAGATCCATCATTTCCTGCGCGCTGGAGGGAGCCAGCACAATGATAAAATAATCGCCATGGCCGCCGCCGCGAGTGGCCTGAAAATAGTCGGCCTGGGAGGGCTGTATTCCTCCCAATCCGGGTCCTCCCCGGCTAATGTCCACGATCAGGCAGGGCAATTCCCCTTCTGCCAAAAACGAAATGCCTTCCTGTTTAAGGCTGATGCCCGGACCCGATGAGGCGGTCATTACCCGAAAACCGGTAGAGGCTCCCCCGTAGACCATATTGATGGCAGCCAATTCACTTTCGGCCTGTACAAAAATCCCCCCGATAGTGGGCATTTTCCTGGCCATATATTCGGCTATTTCACTGGAAGGGGTGATGGGATAGCCAAAGAATCCCTTGCATCCGGCTCTTATAGCCCCCTCGGCGATAGCTTCATTCCCTTTCATCAAAACGCGCTGCATAGGCTTACTCCCTCCCCACCTCAATAACCAGATCAGGACACATCACCGCACAGATGCCGCATCCGTTGCAATCCTCTGGTTTAACCAGGCTTACCGGATGATAGCCCAGTATATTGATACTGGTCTTATCGAAGCCCATGATCTGCTTGGGGCAGAATAATATACACAGCCCGCAAGCTTTACAGCGGTCGCTGGAAAAAGTAACCACTCCCCTGGCCAACCTGCATTCCTCCTCACAACCCTACAACCATTCAGGCCTTAAATAAAGATGTATCTGCTTAACTATATCACCAAATTGAAGGCGTGCTTCTTGATAAAAGGTATCAGTAACTACCAGCTGAGTCAGGGGAAGGCCCAATGCAGAAGAAATATCCTGCACGTGCCGGTGCCCCTCTACAATTACCCCAAAATCACTGTCCTCAACCAGGTGCGGATTGCTTATTATACCGGAAACCGGGTGCTGCGCGAACCCCTCCAGCATGGTTTTAAGATCTGCAATATCCTGTATTTCCCAAGAAAAGGGACGGTATGGATTAATGACCATATAGAGGCGAAAATAGGAAGGATTGATGAATCTAGTCAGATACCCCAACACCAGGGCTCCGGCTTTGTCGCCCGCAAGATCAACTACAGTATTCAAATTCCGCCTAAGAGTGCCGATAATACCAGGGGGAAGATTGGGAACATCCCCATAGGCCAAAGTATTGTCAGGAGCCATCAGCTCAATATTGTACTGATTGAGAACCCTCACAGTATCACGGGATACAAAATAAGGGTTGGCCAGATCCAGATCAGCCAGTATTGTAGCAATGTTTTGCTGCGCGCACTCTATCGCATAGTTTACAGCTATCTCACTCTTACCGCTGCCAAAAGCACCGGCAAATACTGTAATAATTCCCCTAACCCAGCCCTTCTACAAAATTATATACTGTACATTATAATAGAGAATCCACTCACAAAACAATGAGTTTTATGTTAAGAAATGGTTAAGCGGCAAGGATACCGGAATCCTCGCCGCTTCATTCTTCAAGTAATTATATCCCTCTATTAATCCTTTGATTTGAAGTCGCTCGGCGTAAAGACAGATAGGGCTTTACATTCCCCGTTGCAGCTCGATAATGACATCAGAAATTTCATCGGTAATCATTTCGATATCCTTCCCGCCTAAGCCTAAAAGCTCCATGGCGCTTTTTGACACCGGATATAACATGCCATCGGCTCCCACCCCCAGGCCCATGGAGGAACAAAGGGCATCAGAAATATGTACAAAGGCGGTCAAAAAACGGTCTTTCTCAGCCTCGCCGGGATTGTGGTGAAAAGCTATCGCTTCAACTATATCTGCAGGAAACTTCCATTTACGGGCTAACCCGGATCCGATTACCGCATGGTTAAAGCCCAGAACCCGGTTTTCGGCTTCTAGAAATGATATCTGCTTCTGAATAGCTTCTTCTACCACATCTTGATAGATCTCGTTCATAACCTTGTTTAGAATCACTTTGCCGATATCGTGCAGCAAACCTGCGGTATAAGCAACTTCAATAGCTTTATAGCGGCTCCTTTTGGCAATATATCGTGAGGCCATGGCAGTGCCGTAGGAATGCTTCCACAGGTCTCCCGGCCCTAAAGCATAACCGGTCAATTCCCGGCACAGGATATCGTTCATAGAAGCCGCCAGAACCACGCTGCGGATGGTAGCAAACCCCAGCAGAACGGTGGCCTCTGCTGCAGTGGCGACTTGACGTGAATACCCATAGTATGCACTATTGGCCATACGTAAGACTTTAGAGGTCAGGCCTTGATCCTGGCTGATGGCGTTGCCAACATCCTGAGCCGTTGCCCGGGGATCATCG
The DNA here is from genome assembly GCF_002316705.1 of Syntrophomonas sp. UBA1041. Taxonomy (NCBI): domain Bacteria; kingdom Bacillati; phylum Bacillota; class Clostridia; order Eubacteriales; family Syntrophomonadaceae; genus Syntrophomonas; species Syntrophomonas sp. UBA1041. The sequence goes on along the minus strand of NZ_DCEA01000010.1, from coordinate 27,342 downwards.
GTCAAATCCATGATTTTACAAGCCATTTGTGGCAAAGCGGGCAAATCATTCACTGCGTCCATGATATAATTCATGCTGAATCTAGCCATTCTTAACCTCCACCGGTTATTTCCAATTATCAATTTTCTTTTCCAAGTATACCCGGTAACTTTGCAGACCTTCGTTTATTTTTGAGAACAACCTTGCCACCTCAAGACGGCTCAAATTCAACTCGGCAGGATCTAAGACCTCAATGGTGCGGAACTCATCTTTCATAATGAATTTAATGGCGTCTTCCAGGCTTTCTACCGAAAAAGTGATAGTAACCGGCGCGCAGGTGGAAAGACGGTTGGTAAATTCATCGAAAATGGTATATATCTCCATGCTCATATCAATCTCTTCGATATTTACTCCTTGAACCGGCACATTCCGTATCAGAGCAATTTTATGCTGCCGCAGTTCTTCGGCCTGTTCGTCGCTGTTTTTAGCAGCAAAAAACCGCCGGCTGGTTTTGCCCTCGGCGATATAATCGAAGCGCACTTTCAATCGGATCAATGTCAGGCCTCCCATCATTAATATTTATTGCATCATGATTTCCCCCAGGAACATGCCCAGGGCCGCTGCCAGACCTTCTCCATAGTTGATTCCCAGATTAAACACTGCCTCCAGGCCAATTTTATCCAGAACCAGCTGATGGCCTCTTTGATCTGATAAACTGGGCGCAATCAGGCAGGATGAAACTTGATCATCTAGAAGGTTAGCCAGGAGAGCTGCCACTGCTGTCACATATCCGTCCAGCATCACCAATTTGCCATCCCTGCAAGCCTCAACCATAAACCCTGTCAAAGCTGCGATTTCCAGGCCGCCAAAACGAGCCAGAATATCAGTCAGATGGTTGGAATCAGGAATCCTGTGTTCAAAGGCTCTATAGATTATTTCGGTTTTTTTGGCAATTACTTTATGGTCGGTCGACCCGCGGCCTACCAATTGATCTGGATTTATTCCGGTAACCGCAGCGGCTACGGCGGCTGCGCAGAGAGTATTGGCGATGCCCAGTTCACCAACTCCTATTATATCAAAACCGTCTCCAATCTTTTCCTTATAAATTCTAGCCCCGCAGTCCAAGGCCGCAGTTGCCTCTTCCGGGCTAAGGCCGTCCTCATATATGAAATGCCTGCTTCCATGGCACACTTTGCTTGATATAAGCATTTCGGAAACCTCTATTTCGTTATACAAACCCACATCAACTATCAACTCCGGGCGCTGCAAGCGCGTAAGCAGACGGCTGGTGGGGGCGACTCCCCGCAGGTGCTGTTCGGCCAGCATACTGGTTTTCAGGGGAGCGTAAAGACTGACCGCTTCGGTGCTGATACCGTGATCCGCCGCGAAAATGACCAGACCGTAACGGTATGAATCGAGTTTCTGGATGCGTTCTCCGATTATGTTTAAACGGCCCCAGGCATTCTGGGGTTCTAAGATATCAAGCGTCGGGGCTTCCTCCTTAGATTTGCCGCGGTTTTTAGACTCAGTCCGGTGCTGATAATTATGTGCCCCGGGCCATGGCAATCAACCGGTCTACTTCTTCGTCCTGCAAGCGGCGGTATTTTCCGGGGGCCACCCCTTGCAGGGTCAAAAAACCCAGAGCGGTCCGCTTTAAGGCCAACACCGGGTGCCCTATGGCTTTGAACATGCGTTTTACCTGACGCTTGCGGCCTTCATACAACACTAATTCCACCAGTGAACGGTCATTCCCAACCCGCACCAGTTTGGCTAGGGCCGGTTGGGTCATACCATCTTCCAGCCTGATTCCCTTGCGGAGGTCTTCCAGTTCTTGATCCCCAACCATACCTGTGACCCAGGCCTGATAAGTTTTCGGTATGTGGTAGCGGGGATGGATCATGAGATTCATAAATTCTCCATCATTGGTCATGAGCAAAAGCCCTTCCGTATCCAAATCGAGGCGCCCTACCGGATAGACTCTGGCCGCAGCATCCTTAACCAGGTCAACCACTGTAGACCTGCCATGGGGATCTCCCACGCTGCTCAGACAACCGCGGGGTTTATTGAGCAGCAGATAAACCCTGGCAACGGGTTCGATCATTTGGCCATTCACACTCACCCGGTCACATTGGGGGTCAACATTGACGCCAACTCTGGAGATCGTGACGCCATTTACCGTGACCAGGCCTCCGGCAATAAGCTCTTCAGCCCGGCGCCTTGAAGCCAGGCCGCTGTCTGCAATATACTTGGCCAGTCTCATAATCACTTCCCCCAGAGCGGATTACTTCCGGAATGATCAGCATCAATGGTGTCCCTGCTTATCATCCTTAATTTAAGGTAAGGACGGCTTTGAAGGCATAAAAGTAAGTTTACCTGTTATTCCGGCATTGCGAACTCAATCATACCATGCTAATAATTATAACCCGGACATCCTTAAAATAAAAATGGCCTGGGCCAGGGTTTCATTCCGAAAAAAAGAACCCCTCTTTTAGAGGGGTTCTGCAGATAATTACATATTGTATTTATTTGCTCATTGACTGCCAGACCACTTCAGCCACGTCAAAGACCTTGGTCTGTTCCTCGGCTTCAGCACCTTTCACGCCGTCTGAGATCATGGTCAGACAGAACGGGCAGTTGGTGATGATCATTTCCGGATTGGGTTCCAGCAGCTGATCGGTTCTGGTATCATTGATGCGTTTGTATCCTTCCACAGCATGTTCTTCCAGCCACATCCGGCCGCCGCCGGCGCCGCAGCAGAAGCCGAATTGCTTGCCCTGTTCAATCTCAGAAATGTTGACTCCAGCAGACTGCAGGGCCTGTCTGGGCTGATCATAGATATTATTGTGTCTGCCCAGGAAGCAGGAATCGTGATAGGTGGCCTTGGAGCCAAGTTTGCCCGGCTTAATCTTGCCCTGGGCAATCAGTTGGGACAGGACTTCGGTATAATGGTAAACCTCAAAGTTGCCGCCCATCTGCGGGTATTCATTCTTCAGCGCATTATAACCATGCGGGCAGACCACAATGATCTTCTTAACGCCGTAGTTGTTGAAAGACTCGAGGTTTTGCTGTACCAGGGTCTGGTACAGGTATTCGTTGCCCAGCCTTCTGGCAGAGTCGCCGCAGCAGAACTCCTCAGTGCCCAGGTAACCGAAGCTGACCCCGGCCTGGTTGAGGATTCTGACCAAGGCTTCCCCGACCCTCTTATAGCGGTCGTCGAAGGATACCGCACAGCCGGCATAGAGCAGGTATTCAAACTCACCGCCGTCTTCAGGCAGCAGGTTGACCATCTCGCGAACGCCTCTCTCGGTGAGCCACTGAGCGCGGTTGGCCCAGCCAACGCCCCAGGGGTTGTAGTTGCGTTCCATGTTGGTGAACGCCATCTGCGCTTCACCCGGCATATCTCCCTGCCACATAACCAGATTGCGTCTCATTTCGGCAATCTTGGGGATGTGTTCGATGAACATCGGGCAATGCTCCATACAAGCGCGGCAGTTGGTGCAATCCCAGATTACATCACTGGTTACCACATCGTAAATCAGGCTCTGTTCCATGGGATTTACAGCCTCAGCAGCCGCCTCTTCGGTCATGGCCACCGCAGCGTCCTCCTCAGCAGGATGATCCTGAGCTGCAATCAGGTAAGGCACCTTGGCATCCCAGTGTTGCTTCATATTCTGAATCAGGGTGATCTTAGGATTGAGGTGCTTGCCGGTGTTGTAGGCCGGGCAGTTTTCCTGGCAGCGTCCGCAGCGGATGCAGGCATCCAGGTCTACGATGTCTTTCCAACCGAATTCTTCGATTTTCTCTACACCGAAGGTTTCGGCTTCTTCAATGTTCTCCACGTGCCGCAAAGCCGAGGGGCCCAGGTCGCGGAAAGCATAATTGATCATGCTGGTCACGATGTGCCACAGTTTGGTAAATGGAACCAGAGCGATAAATGCAAAGGCAATCCACATGTGGAACCACCACATGATGCGATGCCATACCAGAACCGATTCCAGAGACATACCAGCGAACAGATAAGCAAAATACCAGCCAAAGGCTGATGCCATTTGCTCGTATTGAATCTGTTCCATAGTAGTGGCCAGTTTAATCTGAGCTGCTATTCTCAGGCCTTCAATGAAGAACCCGGTCAGCAGAATGGTGAAAATCAAAAAGATAATCCAACCATCGGACTTTTTGGTGTCATTTAAGCGGTCTGGTTTCTGAACATAGCGGATGTAAGCCAGAGCCATTATACCTATTAATGCCAGGAAGCCTAACAGGTCAACAACGAAAGAGAAGGCAATATATGTTCCGCCTTCTACAGGAGGCCAATGTATCCAAAAATGGGCTGCGTCAACGCCTGCCGCCAGTGCCAGGACTAAAAAGCCCCAGAATAAGAAGGCATGCATCCAGCCAGCAAAAGGTTTTCTGATTACACGAGCCTGTGCAAAGGAGAAAGTAAGCCATGACAAGAGCCGTTGCCAACCGTTGTCGACCCTATGGATCTCGCCCTTCGCAAGCCACCATACCTTGGCCTTTTCGTAAAACCCAAAACATAAAATACCGATGGGGATGAACATAAAGATATAGATAAGCCATTCATAAGGTACGTTAGCCCCGACCACCCTCATGGGAACTTCATAACCACCTTCCAGTGGTTCAAATCCAAAAATCATTTACAAAATTCCCTCCTTAAATGAAGCGGGATTAACTGGATATACCCGTAGGTATATCCAGAATAAGCCCTTTTCCCCGGGATCCAGGTTATTTCTTTATCTCACCGCATACAACCGGAATGACTTTGAACAGGTCGCCCACTACGCCAAAATCGGATACGTTGAAAATGGGAGCTTCTGTGTCAGTATTGATGCAAGCGATGTACTTGGAGGAAGACATGCCAGCTAAGTGCTGAATAGCACCTGAAATACCACAGGCAATGTACAGGTTGGGATTGACCACTTTGCCGGTTTGACCTACCTGGAGTTCGTGACCCAGCCATCCTGAGTCAATGGATGCGCGGCTGCCGCCTACTGCAGCACCCAGCATGTCAGCCAGTTTTTCAACCAGTTGAATGCCGTCGGGGCCTTTGCATCCGCGTCCGCCGGATATAACCACGTCAGCTTCAGTAAGATCCGGTCGGGCCGAAACGGCAGGAATGAAATCCTTTACAACCTGATAGACATCAGCGGCGCTTGCAGCGATAGCGGGTTTAACCACCGCACCTGCTCCGGCTGATTCAGCCAGTTCCATGACCCCGGCGCGGATAGTCGCCAATACCGGAACGGTGGCTACTTCCACCTCGGCCAGAGCTTTACCGGCATATATGGATCTGGTGAATACGCCTTTGCCTGCGCCCACATTGGCCTTGATCACGTCAGTGGCCAGCCCGGCATCCAACTTCTGTGCCAACCGGGATGCGAAGTCTCTGCCGTTGAAGGTATGAGCAAACATGATCGCATTAGGCTGATACTCATTGATCATAGCAGCCAGCTGGGCTACATAAGCACCGGTATTGTAATTGGCGAATACGTCGCCTTCCACAACATATACTTTATCGGCGCCGAATTTGGCAAATTCGGGAGCCAATGCCTCGACACCCTGGCCAAATACGATTGCGCTTACTTCGTCGCCCCATTTTTTGGCTTCAGACAGCATTTCATAAGTGACTTTACGAATACTGCCGCCCTTTTGTTCTACAATAACCCATGTTCCTGCCATCAATTACCCTCCTTTATTAATAAGCCTTGCAAGGCACCTATTTTACTTCGACCTTAACAGTGTTCAGCATCCAATCAGCCAGCTTGGCGCCAGTGACTGCGGCTTCGTCTTCGATCTTTATGCCGGCTTGTTTTGCAGGCGGTAAAGAAACGCTGACGATCGAGACCTTGTTGGCAACAGCTGCGGCATCCACAGTGGAGACCGGTTTTTTCTTGGCTGCCATGATGCCCTTCATAGAAGGATAACGAGGCTCGTTCCAGCTTACCTGGCTGGAAATAACTGCGGGCAAGCTCACTTCGGTAACCTGGGTGCCGCCATCAGCCTCACTGGTGCAGGTTGCTTTGCCGCCGGCAATGTCGACTGCGGTAATGACGTTTACATGCGGCATACCTAGAATCTCTGCAACACGAGTCGGTACTTGGGATGATCCATCGTCAGCTGCTACATGGCCTGCCAGAATGATGTCGGGAGATTCTCCTTTAATCACTGCAGCCAATGCACATGCCCGGGCGTATTCGTCAGCGGCAGTATCCTGTTTCACCAGGATGCCCCGGTCTGCGCCCATGGCCAGAGCGGTGCGGATTGCGTCCATGGCTTTGTCTGAACCGGCAGAAACCACCACGATCTCTTTCGCAATGCCTTTTTCCTTCAGCTGGATGCCGCCTTCTACGGCAACCTCATCATAAGGATTGATGATGAGATTGATCCCCGCATCAGAGATCTTGCCATCCTTCAACTCGATTTTTGCCTCAGTGTCAAATGTCTGCTTAACACAAACCAGAACCTTCAAGTTCATTCCTCCTTTTCGTCTGATGATAATTGGTCAACAAAAGCATAACGGACTTTCCCATGTTGAGTAATCAGCCACCACCCCCATGACAACTGCATATATTTATTCTGCTTGCCTACGGCAAATTTACCGCCAAACTTGTTTAGGGAATAAAATAATATATAGATAGTCAGTATTATAACTTCGATACCAGCCTTACATTTCCTGCTTTTTTGAAATGAATGGCAACTTTTTTATAACATAGATCATCAACTTTTCTGGTAAAAAAAGGTTGAAAGCGATTTAAGCCCCAGTTCCCGACCATTGAAAATCTGTTCGGTACTGCCGATAAATAGTATGCCGCCTGCCCTTAAGGCTTGGGCAAACCTTCCATAAAGTTCCTGCTTGGTCTCCTCGGTAAAATAAATTACCACATTGCGGCACAGGATTAAGTCATAGTCCCGGGGGAAAGGGTCTTTTAAAAGATCATGCTGCTTAAACCTCACCAACTTCTTGATCTGCGGCCTGACCCTGTAAACCCCGTTTTCTTCCTCAAAGTAACTCTTCAGGATCCGCTCGGGGACCTCCCGCACCACACGATTATGGTACACCCCCTCTGCTGCCCTGTCCAGGACTTCTGCATCCAAATCAGTGGCCAGGATGGATTCCCGCACATCATAGTTTTTTTCGCGGGCCATTATAGCCAATGAATATGGCTCTTCCCCGGTTGAACAGCCTGCACTCCATATCTTAAGCTGACTGCGCTGCTTAATCAATATGGGAATAATGGTATCTTCCATCACCCTCCAATGCACGGGATTACGAAAAAACTCGGATACGTTGATAGTGAGGTGTTCCAAAAATTTCTTGTACAGCTCTTTATCAGCCTGCAGTTTTTCCACCAGACCGCCATAATCCGCAAGGCCGTTAGTGCGCATGAAGCTGTTGATACGGCGTTCCATTTGCGGGCGTTTATAAGCAGTGAGGTTTATTTTGCTGATGCCCTCAAATTGCCTTACAAACCATTCCCAATCATGGCGATTTATCCTCTTCAAGGCAGTGTTTCCAGGGCTAAACGGGTCCGGGCAACAGTACTGTCAATATCTTCTTCCTCATGGGCCAGGGACACAAAACTGACTTCAAACTGTGCCGGCGGAAAATATACCCCCAACTGCAGCATGGCGCGGAAATAAGCGGCATAGCGCTCGGTGTCGCAGCTCATCACCGCCTTGTAACTATTGACTTTTTGCCCGGTAAAGAAAACCGAAAACATAGAACCGATACGATTTATACCAATCTTTTCCCCGGCATCTGCAAATGCGTTGACCAGTCCCTGGACCAGTCTTTCGCACCGCTGGTCCAATCGCTCGTAGATAGCACCGTCTTTCAGGATACGCAGGGTAGCCGCCCCTGCGGCCATAGCCAGGGGATTGCCCGACAGGGTGCCGGCCTGATAGACTGGTCCTTGAGGCGCAACCAGATCCATGATTTCCCGGCGCCCGCCGTAAGCCCCTACCGGCAGCCCTCCACCGATGATCTTGCCCAGCGTTGTTAAATCCGGTTTAATTCCGACAATATTCTGATAACCGCCATAGGTCAGCCGGAATCCGGTGATGACTTCATCAAATATCAACAGGCTGCCATACTGATCGGTAATGGCGCGCAAACCCTGCAGAAACTGCGGGTCAGGCAGCACTAAACCCATATTCCCGGCTACCGGTTCTACAATTACGGCGGCAATGTCATTAAAATGCTCTTCGAACAGGATCTGGACCGACTGTAAATCGTTATACTGTGCGATCAGGGTATAAGCCGCCAATTCCTGAGGAATACCGGGGCTGGTAGGAACGCCTGAGGTCAACAGCCCCGAGCCGGCTTTAATCAAAAAGGCATCGGCATGGCCGTGGTAGCAGCCCTCAAACTTAATAACCTTGCTTCTGCCGGTGAAAGCCCGGGCCAGGCGTATGGCGCTCATAGTAGCTTCAGTCCCTGAATTGACCATACGCACTTTGTCTATAGAAGGAAATGCCTCACATATCATCAAAGCCATTTCCACCTCCTGCCGGCAGGGGGCGCCATAACTGGTGCCCTTCAGGGCACTTTGGTTAATGGCTGCCAGGACTTCGGGATGAGCATGCCCCAGTATGAGAGGCCCCCAGGAGCAAACGTAATCTATATAGCTGTTGCCATCCACGTCAACAACCTGGCAGCCTTTGGCTCTGTCTATAAATACCGGATCGGTACCTACAGCCTTAAAAGCCCTGACCGGGCTGTTGACGCCGCCGGGAATCAGGCTTTGCGCCTGGGAAAAGAGCTGTTTTGAAGCGCCCCGCATAATTAACCTTCCTCCTTATAACCCGCCGCCAGCCATTCCTCAACTTCATAATGCATACTCACCTTTTTGAACTCCCGGACACTATGCAGAACCTGGTAATTGTGAATGTCAGTGGCTGTGACGATGGCCTTGACCACATCCTGAAGTTCCTCTTCACTGCGGGCGTGTATCATGGTAAAAAGCTGATAGGGAAAGTCCCCGGGAACCTGACGCAGATAACAGTGGCTCACCTGAGAATAAGCCGCCATTTTTTCCCCTAATTCGTCTTGGCGCCCTTCAGGGGCCTGCCAGGCTACCATGGCATTGCATATATACCCGGCCTGTTGATGCCGCAAAACCGCCCCGAAGCGGCGGATAATACCGCGTTTTTTTAAGTCGGAGATGATCCCGACGATTTCGGCTTCACTGCAATCCAGCTCTGCCGCTAAAGCGGCGAAGGGCCGATGCACCGGGTCGATTTTCCCCTGTATAAAGTCCACCACTTGTTTGGTCAAAAGCCTATTTGTCAACATCATCACTCATTTCGAAACGGGCGTCTATTTTGTAGAGGCGGGTCGCCGGCATGGCAACCATTTTCACCCCGGTTTGTTCTTCCAATTCGGTTAACAATTGTTCGCTTGCCTGGGCGGATGGTGCGCTAAGGGTAAACCATAGATTATAGCGGTGATCACGCTGGTAATTATGGGTTACCCCTTTTAGGGCGCTGACTGCTGCCGCCACCGCCTCCAGCTCCCCGGGGGGGACCTGGCAAGCACAGAGGGTGGAGTGATATCCTATCGTCCTGCCGTCGATTATGGCCCCGATCCGCCGGATAACACCCTCTTCTATCAAATGCCGCACATTCTCCACGACTTCCTCTTCAGCTAAGCCCAGTTCTTCGGCCAGGTCTTGAAAAGGAGTCGCGCTGAGGGGAAAGCGGTTCTGTAAAATATCCAGCAATTTTTTGTCCAGAACAGTAAGACTACCCATATCATTGCCTTTCAGGGGCTTTATACAGACACCACTGGTCTTCTGCCATATAGTTGCCGCCGCTATAGTAATAAGCCCGGGCCCGGCATCCGCCGCAGCGCTCTTTATAATCGCATTGCCCGCATTTTCCTTCGTATTCGAGGGTACGCAGGGCGTTAAACATTGGGTTTTCCCGCCATATCACATCAAAAGGCGTTTCTCTCACATTGCCCAAAGGCATATCCAGATAGGCACAGGGCTGCACGTCCCCGCGGGGATTGATAATGCAGTAGCTGATGCCGGCCAGACACCCCCGGCTAAAGCGCATGGGAATGCCTTTTTTGTCGGCAACCCTGATGAACTGGGGCGCACAAGTAGGCTTAATTTCAATTGGAACCGTTTTCTGTTTATTCATCAAGCGGGCGATGGTCTTTTCATATTCGGCCACCCGCAGCGCCTCCTGTTCGATATCGGCGCCGCGCCCGGTTGGAACCAGGAAAAATACATGATGGGCTATGGCCCCTATTCCTATTGCCAGGTCAGTGATGGCTTCCAATTCGCTGGAGTTCCAGTCCATCACGGTGGTGTGAATTTGAAAAGGGATCCCGGCTTCCTTAAGATGCTTTATGCCCTCCATGGTCATTTCAGAGGCGCGCGCCAGACCACGGAACGCATCATGCTTGCTTTCATCCAGGCTGTCCAAGCTGATGCCTGCGGCCATAATGCCAGATTCCTTAAGCATGCGGGCAGTCCGGGCATCAATCAAGGTGCCATTTGATCCCAATACCGCACGCAGGCCCTGGGAGGATGCGAAACTGATTAATTCATAAATATCCGGACGCATCAGGGGCTCTCCGCCGCTGAAAATCATAATTTTGAAACCGGCCTTTTTGATATCTTTAATCAATTGCCGGGCTTCGCCGCTGTCCAATTCGGCCTGCATTACGTTTCCGGCATCCCGGTAGCAGTGTTCACAGTATAGATTGCACTGATTGGTAGTATTCCACGAAACCAGCATAATTACAGACAGAAGCCTGTCTGTTCACCTCCTATCGATTGAGGAGTCGGGCGGCATCTTTGGCAAAATAGGTTATGGTTAAATCGGCGCCGGCTCTTTTGATGGAAGTCAGAACCTCCATCATCACCCGCTCTTCATCGATCCATCCATTGGCAGCAGCAGCCTTGATCATGGCAAATTCACCACTTACGTTATATGCCGCGGTGGGCAGGCCGAACCGCTCTTTTACCGCTCTGATTACATCCAAATAAGGCAAGGCCGGCTTGACCATAACGATATCGGCCCCTTCCTCCACATCCAGGTACACTTCGCGCAAGGCCTCGCCGACGTTGGCGGGATCCATTTGATGAGTGCGGCGGTCTCCGAATTGCGGAGTTGAACCGGCAGCTTCGCGAAAAGGCCCATAGAATGCGGAAGCATATTTGGCAGCATAAGACATAATGGGAATGTGGGAATAACCAGCCTCATCCAGGCGCTGTCTGATGAAGCCTATTCTGCCATCCATCATATCTGAGGGCGCCACCAGGTCACAACCCGCCCTGACATGAGAAAGGGCTTCTAAAGCCAGCAACTCCAGCGTGGCATCATTGTCCACCATGCCGTCACCGCCGATCACCCCGCAATGGCCATGGTCGGTATATTCGCACATGCATACATCGGTAATGACCTGCAGCTGCGGACAGGTATCTTTAATAAACTTAATAGCCTCTTGCACAGCACCTTCATCACTATAGGCACTGCTGCCGCAGCTGTCCTTGTACTCCGGGATTCCGAACAACAGGACTGCAGGTATCCCCAGGCTGTCAATCTCCTTGATCTCAGCCGCCAGCTGGTCTACCGAGAGCTGAAAAACGCCGGGCATGGAGGCAATGGGATTGCGTATACCCTGGCCATAATGAACAAACAGCGGGTAGATCAGCTCTTTTATGGATAATCTGGTTTCCGCGACCATATCCCGCAACACAGCGTGGTTGCGAAGCCTTCTTAATCTACTGGTGGGAAAGTGCATATTAAGTCACCTCACTGTATGATTTGGCCAAAAAAGGCTGGCCAAATGGCGTTTATTTGCTCTTGCGCTCTTCAGCCGAGAGGTAGCAGGCCGGATCTTCTGCCCAGAGATCGCCCTTCACTGCCCTGGCGCGTATACGACATCCCCCGCACAGTTGCTTGTACTGGCATTCTCCGCAACTGCCGGTAACATGAAGCTGCTTTTCCCGGAGTTTGACCATCAAGGCGTCATCTGAAGTCCAGATCTCGCTAAAAGGCTTCTCCCGCACATTGCCTACGGTATAATCCTGCCAGAATTGGCAGGGGTGGACATTCCCGCGCGGATCCACATTGGCAAACTTGGTCCCCGCAGAACATCCGCCATGCATTTCCAGCAATTGAATGACCTCGGCGGCCCGTTCAGGATTTTCAGCCTTTATTTTATTTAAGAGATATATTCCGTCAGCATGGTTATCCGTAGTCAGGATCTCGGTTTCTATTCCTTTAGCCGCCAACTCCAGAGTCTTTTGACACACATAATTGAGGATGGCCTCTTTCTCTTCGATGCTGGTGTCCATGTCAGCCATTTCGGCGCCGCGCCCGGCATAAACCAGATGGTACATACAGAACCGGGGGATACCTTCCTTTTCTATCAGATCAAAAATTACCGGTAAATCCTCTTGATTATATTTGTTTACCGTGAAGCGTATGCCAGTTTTTATACCGTGATCCAGGCAGGTACGTATGCCCCTTAAAGCCATTTCAAAGGCTCCGGGTATGCTTCTGAAGTGATCATGGGTCTCAGGCCCCCCATCTATGCTGATGCCCACATATTGAAATCCTGCGGCTTTAATATTTGCCGCCGCCGCTGCATCGATCAAAGTGCCGTTGGTGGATATTACCGGCCTTAATCCCAACTCGGCGGCCAGGCTCCCCAACTGATAGATATCCTTGCGCAAGAGGGGTTCTCCGCCGGAAAACAGCAAAACCGGCACCTTCATGCCTGCCAGGTCACGGATAAACGCCTCCGCTTCTTCAGTGCTAAGCTCATCCTGGTATTTCCTGTCTTCGGCATTGATATAACAATGCAGGCACTTCAGATTGCAGCGGTTGGTCATATTCCATACCACCAGGGGGCGGTTGGTAGCGGAGAACTGCAACAGTTGCGGCGGTATATCACCCTCCTGCCCTCTATGTTTAATCGCGTCTGATACGGTCGCTTGACCGCATAATAGTTTGGTGCATCCTATCACTGCACTCTCTCCTCTCCCGTGGCGCTATGAGCGTCCTTGACCACAGCCTGCACCAGTCCTTCTATGGTGTACTCCCGGGCCGTCACATCAACGGTGAAGCCCATATCCCTTGCTGTTCCGGCTGTAATCGGTCCGATGCAGGCCACTTTAACCAATGGGTCAATACGTGATACGTTGTCCTCACCTATCATTTTAACGAAATTAGTTACTGTTGATGAACTTGTAAATGTTAGATAATCAAAATCCCCGTTCAGCATTTCTTCAATTAAGCCCTGGCCTGCTGTCTGTGCTGCCACAGCCCGGTAAAGACTGATTTCGTGCATATATACCCCCCAGTTTTTGAGGGTATCCGGCAGTACATTCCTGGCTCCAATGGCCCGGGGCAAAAGCACCCATTGACCAGGGGTTATGCTCTTTTGCAGCTGGTCGAGTATGCCTTCAGCCTGATATTCCGGGGGCATGATCTCCACTCTCAACCCGTGTTCCTCCAGCCTTTTTCTGGTCGCAGGACCGATAGATACCAGCCTGATGCCTTTCAGATCGCGGATGTCCAGGCCGTGTTGAAACATCTCTTCCAGGAAGATATCCACCCCGTTGACACTGGTAAAAACCAGCCAATCGTAATACTCCAGGTTTTTAAAAGCAGCATGCAAAGCCTCCCGGTCGACTTCCTTCTGGATGATGATACTGGGGCACTCAATGGCCTGACCGCCTGCCTGGCGTATCTTATCGACCAACGCGCTGGCTTGAGCCCGGGCCCGGGTGACAATGACCCGTTTCCCCCACAGTGGTTTGCTCTCAATCCATTGGAGCTGCTCCCTGAGCTCAACCACTTCTCCTACTATAATGACAGCCGGAGGTTTGAATTGTGCAGCCTCAACCTTCCCGACAATATTCTCCAGGGTGCCGGTTAAGACCTCTTGTTGAGGGAGTGTCCCCCATCTGACCAGGGCAATGGGAGTCTGGGGGGATCGGCCATGGCTTATCAGTTCGTGGCAAATCGTAGGCAGATTCTCAACCCCCATCAAGAACACCAGGGTCCCGATGCCAGTACTGATCTTGTCCCAGTGAATGGAACTCCTGGTTTTTTCAGGCTTTTCATGCCCGGTGATAACCGCAAAACTGGAGGTGGCATCGCGGTGAGTCACCGGTATACCGGCATAAGCCGGCACCGCAATGGCGGAAGTGATTCCCGGAATGATTTCGAATTCCAGGCCGTGTTCTCTGACAAAAACCGCCTCTTCTCCGCCCCTGCCATATAAAAAGGGATCCCCGCCTTTGAGCCGGGCAACTTTTTGGCCTCTGGCAGCTTTTTCCACCAGCAATCTATTAATCTCTTCCTGGGGGAGGGCGTGTCGGCCTGAAATTTTGCCGACATAGATAAATTCTGCCTGGGGATTGGCCATGGCGAGGATCTCCGCCCCCACCAGGCGGTCGTATACAACCACATCGGCCTCCTCCAATACCTTTCGGGCCTTAATGGTCAACAGACCCGGATCTCCAGGGCCTGCTCCTATTAAATAAACCAAGCCTTTGTTCATTTCTTATCCCCTAATCTGCGAATTTCTGTCAAGACTTGACCGGCGCCACGGGACAAAAGCTGATTGGCCAAACTGAGCCCGATTTCTTCTGCTTCCTCAGGCTTGCCCTGCAAAGCTCCTTGATATTTGACGGTACCATCCAGAGAAGCCACTATGCCTGACAGATTCAAACCCTCTCCTGTAATTTCCGCAAGCGCTCCGATAGGAATTTGGCATCCCCCTTCCAGCGTTCGTAAAAAGGAGCGTTCAGCCAGGACCCCCAACCTGGTGGGTTCATGATCAATTAAGGCCAAAATCCCGGCGGTCTCGTTATCCCCTGCCCTGATCTCTACCCCGATGGCGCCCTGGCCTACCGCAGGCAGCAACAAGTCGCAGGGCAGGATTTCAGTGATCAGATCTTCGTAACCAAGCCGCTTCACTCCGGCATAGGCCAGAACGATGGCATCCAGGCCTTCCTTTTGCATCTTCCTGATGCGCGTATCCACATTGCCCCGCAGATCCACGATAATCAGGTCGGGCCTGCTGGCTTTAATCTGCGCGATTCTTCTCAAGCTGGAAGTCCCTACCCGGGCGCCCCGGGGAAGCTCGGCAAAACCGCCGGCATGCCGCGAAAGCAATACATCCTGCGGGTTTTCACGGGATAAAACCGCACCTATGCAAAGACCCGGTTCGAGAACAGAAGGCAGATCCTTCATGCTATGAACCGCCAGATCCACCTTATTATTAAGCAATGCCAGCTCTATTTCTTTGGTAAAAAGCCCTTTGTCCCCTATCTTGGATAGGGATACATCCAGGATTTTGTCGCCCTGTGTCTTGATAACCTCTATGGTCACCTCAAGCCCGGGCACAGCCCGGCGCAGCAGGTCGGCAGCATGATTAGCCTGCCAAAGGGCCAGTTTACTACCCCTTGTTCCCAACCTCAGTTTGCTCATCGGCTTGTTCCCCCATATTAACCTGCAGCCCAAACAGCTTCTTGGCAACCTCCGCATAGAGATGTCCCTCATTGCTGACCGCCATTTCCTTCAAGCCAACAATAGGATTATGCAGCAACTGGTTTATAATGGTGTGGGCCATAGAAACTATCACCTTTTGTTCATGGTCAGATACCTTGCCCAGGCGGTTGAAAGCCTTTTTCAATTCCTGTTCCTTGATCGTTTCGGCTCGCTGCTTGAGAGCAGTAATAACCGGAACAACATATAAACCGGCCAGCCATTCGTTGAATTTTTCCAATTCCTCGGCAATAATCTGTTCAGCCTGTCGGGCGGCCTTCTGACGCTGCAGGTAGTTGCTGTCCACTACATTCTGAAGATCATCGATGTCAAATATATGAACCCCCTGCACCTGGCCCAATACGGGATCGACATCTCTGGGCACAGCGATGTCGATGATAATCATTTCTTTGCCCTGGCGGGCCGCCAACTGCCCGCCGCAATTGTCCGCTCTGATCACGTAATGATTGGCTGCCGTGCAGCTGATCACTATGTCTGCTTTATATAATTCATCGGGCAGTTGATCAAAGCGGACCGCCCGGCCGTTGAAACTCTGGGCCATCAATTGGGCACGATCAAAGGAGCGATTGGATACAATCACTGATTTTACGCCATTGACCATCAAATAGCGGGTGGCCAGTTCGCTCATTTCACCGGCGCCTACCACCAGAACGGTTTTATCCTCCAGGGAATCAAAATGCTGGCGGGCTAATTCAACCGCGGCATAACTGACTGATACCGGATGATGATCTATACCGGTTTCGGTCCGGGTTTTTTTGCCCACAAAAATGGCCTTCTGAAACAGAGCGTTTAAAACCCCGTCAGAAGCCCCTTTTTCCATAGCGGTTTGATAGGCGTCCTTGACCTGGGCAAGAATTTGTGCTTCACCCAAAATCATCGAATCCAGGCCGGAAGAAACCCTGAAAATATGGGAAATGGCATCATAACAGGTAGGCTGGTATAAATAGCCCTGCAATTCATGATATGGAAATCCGGAAAATTCCTCTAAGAACTGATTGAGCACAGCTGTGCCATCAGCGATATTGCGGGTTGTGGCATAAACCTCAGTACGATTGCAGGTAGCCAGAATCACGGCGCCTTCAATTTCAGCACTCTGTTTCAGATGATGATATGCTTTTTCCATGACCGGTGCTGAAAATGCCAGTTTTTCCCTCACTTCAACCGGCGCCGTGCGGTGATTTAATCCTGCCAAAAGGACATACATTGCCTAATCTTCTCCTTCGCTTTATCTTTCTCCCCCACTTGAATCAGGTTAAGTATATCCGAGTAAACCAGAGACTCCAATATTTGTTTTCTTTTTTTTATGTCAGGTACATGGCTTTGCAGGTAGACCCGGGCTTCGCCCAACAGGTCGACAAATTCGCCATGCGCAGGTGTGATTATTTCTTCCAGTTCGCGGCGCAGTTTACGAGCATAGGCCGGACTCTTCCCCTCTGTAGAAACAGCGAAGGTCAGTGAATTGCGCCGCACAATGGCCGGCACCAAAAAATCACATTGTTCCGGATCATCCACCACATTGGCCAGAATCCCTTTTTGGCGGCAGAGTTGACTGACCTCGCAGTTGACCTGTCTGTCATTGGTGGCGATAAAAACCAGGAAGACACCCTTCAGGTCTTCCTCTTGAAAGCCGCGTATTAAAATTTGCGCCAGGTCTTCCCGCTGCCATTGTTCAATCTGAGCGGTGATGGCATTGCTGACCACCCTGACCCTGGCTCCATGCTCCAACAGGGCTCTTATCTTGCGTTCGGCAACCGCACCGCCGCCTACCACCAGACAGAGCTTGTCTTGCATATTAAGGCATATGGGGAACAGGTGTTTCATAAAAACTCCATCGTTCAACGGTGATTAAGACCGGGATTGTTATTTATTGGGTTTATCTTCATTCTCCTCTTCAAACTCTTCGTCTTTTGATTTCCTGAAGTTCTGCAGGGCTTTGCCCAAAGACTGCCCTACTTGCGGCAGTTTACCCGGCCCAACAATAATCAGTAATATAACCAGAATAAGAATTAACTCCCACGGACCAACATTAAATGGCAAGAATGCAAACAAGATTCTTCGCTCCTTCGCTCAAAATGAGCCGCTCAATTGTGCAGACCTTTCCGCCTTACGCCCCATATATAGTGCTATTATGACAAAAGGGCGATATTTTGTAAAGCAGAACAGCCCGCCGTTACGGCTTAACGGGATTCTTCGCGGCTTGTACTTGTCAGGGTTACGTTGCCTGGCCGTCATCGCCTCCTATTTCCGACTGGCGTGTCCTGCCCTTGGCAGCCCACCTTGAGACCCATATACTGACCTCATAAAGAAAATAAACCGGAACAGCCATCATCAATTGAGAAATGGGATCGGGTCCGGGGGTCAAAGCGGCTGCTATCACCACAATCGCCAACAGTGCATATTTGCGGTTTTTAGCCATCCAGTCAGGCTTGATTACACCAATTTTTGTCAGGAAGAACACCAGAACGGGCAGTTCGAAAACCAGCCCGAAGGGGATAGTGAATGCAGTTACAAAGGATACATACTGATCAATTTTGAAAAACGTTTCCAGGTTTTCCCCGGCTATATAAATGAAGAAATTCAATACCAGGGGCAGTATGCCAAAATAAGCGAATAAAACCCCGCCGGCAAACAACAATACCGTAACCGGCAGCAATATATAAACATATTTGCGTTCATGCGGATACAATCCCGGCTTGATAAAACGCCACACAGCCCAGACCACAATCGGGAATGCCAATACAAAGCCCGCATATAAGGCCAGTTTGATTTTGACAAAGAAAGCCTCGGTAACGCTGGTCACGATCAAAGTCTCTTGCAACGCACTCAAGGGCGATACGATGACGGCCAGAATAGCCTCATTGTAATAAAAAGCCACACAAGCGCCGACGACAATCGCGGTTACACTGATTATAATGGCCCGGCGCAGCTCTTCCATATGAGTAATAAAGGTTTGCTTCTCCTCTACAGTCATATCACCAAAATTGAAAAAGGCCACTGGTGTAACACCCCTTACTTAATAATCTCGGATAGAGATAAAATCAGCCATATTCCCCAGATTTTCTGTTATCTGTGTCCTGGGAAGAAATTGCAGCTGACGTTTGGCTTTTTCCGCGTAATATTGGGCGGCGTAATAAGCGTAATCGATCCCCCCCGCATCGATGACCAGATCGAGTATAGTATCAGCCCTTTGCGTGCACTCCTCAGGAGACGACAACCATTGATGCAATTCCTGGCGATGGGGGCTGAAACGCAAAGCGTAAATGGTCGGAAGAGTAATAATGCCCTGCCTCACATCACTGCCGGTCGGCTTCCCCAACACCTCTTCAGTAGCGACAAAATCCAATATGTCATCTGTCACCTGAAAGGCCATTCCCAAATAATAGCCGTATTTTTGAAAAGCGGTTACTTCCCGGTTGCTGGCCGGCGTGAGCAAGGCCCCTAACTGGCAGCTCACGGAAATCAGCAAGGCGGTTTTCCGCTCGATGCGCCGCAGGTAATTTTTCAAGCCCACCTCAGTATTGTAAGCGCTCAACATCTGAATGATTTCGCCTTCGCATATTTTCATGCTGGTGTCGGCCAGAATGCTGATCATATCGCAGCGCTGATAAGCCGCCACCAGAGCCAGTGAGCGTGAAAAAATAAAATTGCCGGCGTTTATGGAGAGGCGGTTGCCCCACAGCCGTTTAACAGTATCAGTGCCCCGCCGGGTTTTGGAATCATCGATCACATCATCGTGCACCAGTGTAGCCATGTGAGTTAATTCCAGGGCCACTGCCAGCGGAATAATGTCCTCCAGCTCGTCCACAAAAACCCTAGCGGCCAGTAGGGCAAACGCAGGGCGAAGCCGCTTGCCGCCAGCCTTAATGAGGTGGGTTGAAGCATCTTGCAATACCGCTAATGTGGTGTTGATGTTGTTCTCCAGGCTGCTTTCCACTATTTTCAGTTCATCAGCAACCGGGGCAAAGAATTCATTGGGTCCCATATGTCCCCCCGCATCTGTCAATTAAAATCATTATAATCCTTCATTCGACTGTTTCCAACCGAATCGAATTCTGTATTCTATGTGCGATACTATTTGGGCTGGTCATAGCGCCTAAACAACTGGTGAGGCAGTTGCAATATATCCATTACCTTGCCCACCATAAAGTGCACCATATCCTGTATTCCCTCAGGATGATGGTAAAAGGCAGGCATGGCCGGCACAATTTGAGCACCCGCCTCTGCCAGCATGAGCATATTTTTTATATGAATTTTGTTTAATGGCGTTTCCCGGGGCACCACAACCAGTAAGCGGTTTTCTTTCAGCATGACATCAGCGGCCCGTTCCATCAGACTGCTGGCACTGCCATGGGCCAGCGCCGACAGGGTAGCCATAGTGCAGGGCATAATAACCATGGCATCATTTATATAAGAACCACTGGCCATTGGCGCCGCGATATTATCGTTGTCGTAAAAAAACAGTCTGGGGCATGAGGAGCGCAGAGCCTCCAGGGCTTGAGCCGCAGTTTCTTCCGGCATCAAGCCTCGCTCCTCTTCCATGACCATCTCAGCCGCCCGGCTTACGATCACATGAACCTCTCCCCCTGCGGCCAGCAATTCCCTGATCAGGACAATACCGTAAATAACCCCGCTGGCCCCGGTCAACCCGACCGTAAATCTCTTCATGGAGCACCCCCATACAGGATTTTGAGTTCCACAATCGTTTACATACTTCCCGCAATCAGCTTAATATATCTGCCAGGGTAGTCATAAAGATCAACAGACCCACATAGCGATTGATTTTAAAGGATGCGAAATTAACGCGGCTCATATTTTCGGGAGTGACTATCTTGTGTTCATAAAGCAGGATTATGGCCGCAATAGCTACCCCAATATAGTACCATCCCCCCAGACTCAATGCCAACCCGCCGGCGATCAAAAATAAGACCATCAATAGGTGCAGTACTTCAGAAAAGCGAAATGCGCCTTTGATGCCAAAGCGGGCTGGGACTGAATATAGCCCGTGTTTGCGATCGAACTCTATATCCTGGCAGGCATAAGTGATGTCAAACCCGGCCACCCAGCAGGCTACCGCCAGGCTCAACAGGATGGGCTGCCAGTCCAAACGCCCGGTTACAGCCATCCAGGCGCCAACCGGTCCCATCCCTATGGCCAGGCCGAGAACAACATGGCACCACCAGGTAAAGCGTTTAGTGTAGGAATATCCCCATAATACCAGTACAGCGAGCGGGGCTAGTTTAACACATAAAGGATTGAGTTGGGAAGCAGCTAGAAAGAGCAATATCAGACCGACTACCACCGCCCCCCAAACCAGGCTGAGCGGAAGCTGTCCCGAAGCCATCACCCAATGGGCGGTGCGGGGATTGGCCTGATCCAGATGGCGGTCTATGATACGGTTGAGGCACAAAGCAGAGGTACGTGCGCTGATCATAGCCAGAGTAATCCAGCCCAATTGCCCCGGACTGGGAATCCCTGAAATCGCCAAAAACGACCCCAGATATGCAAACGGCAAGCCAAATAAGGTATGGCCGAAGTCAATCATCTTTAAGAATTTAACCATTTTGTTCAAAGGTACAGATCTCCTGTTACAGAAATGCCCGGATATCACCGGGGAGATAACACCGTCCCGCTGATTGGCATGATAAAAGGCCTGCTGGCCAGCAGGCCAATGTCGCATTTATCAATGCGCTCTATATGCAAATCGTTTAAATCGCTGCCCGGGCCAAATGGCCGTTGAGGTAATCCTGGATGAGCAGTTCCAAGGCAGTGCCGCTCAACATTGATCCCTGATTGATGTAGTGAAACAACTCCTGGCTCTTGTTACAGTGGATCTTAATGGTTTCAGATATAAAGCCCTGCGGGGCTTGCCCTTCCAAAGCCATACCGACATGGAATCCCAACCGTGCATACCACATAACGGCATCCGGCGCTATATCCTTCAAACGTGCGGCGGTCAAAAAGGCGGCCTGGTAGAGCGAGGCCCTGGTTTTGGCCACTACCTGCTCAGGCGCGGTCTGAAGCTTATGCTTCATGACCATCCCCTCGTTCATTTGTCCAATGGTATTTGAGAACACGTCCAAAAGATGATCAGCGCCAATCTCCACCAGCATCTTTAATATGCATCCGAATATATAGTCTCCTATCAAGATGGAAAACTGCATGTTCTGATCATATACCTGGCCTTCTTCATCATCCCCCACCAATTCATGAATAAAGCTGGCCAGGTAGGTCATCTTGAATACAGCCGCCATTTTTACGGAATATTCTCGTTGATGGCCCAAGTCACGATACACCGCCAAGACTGCCCGGGACAGTTGATCCCAGGTGTTCTCCTGAGCCGCCTGATCGACATAGGCCTGGATAGCATTCCACCACGGCAATAGCCGTTTTTGTACTACCCGGTTGACCTCGTCCAAATCTTGTCTAATCTCACGTTCCACCATAAGTCCCCCCACTAACCCTTATGCGTTTGATTATCTTTATCAATTTATTCATATATATCTGTCTGATTATATTCTAAACCATCGTCGGGGAAATACGTCTTCGCAATTATTTCCTGTTAGATGTGGCTCTTTCTTATTATCTGCTATTAATTATATAGAAAATATGCGGCTTTAACAGTCCGAATTTTACTTCAGCATAAAACAAGGCCTTACTTGTACTGGTGTCAAGTAAGGCCTTTCAGGTTGATTGAGCGCTAACGTTTAACTTACATCGGTCTACTAAAATAGTATCCCTCCTAAATATTTACCACCAGGCGCTCCTTCTTCTGGCTCTGAACCGTTCCCCGCTTCACTTCTGATGCCGTTACATGGGTAGCCCCAAATTTCTCAGCCAGGTAGTTACAGGCATCCCAGGGGTTAACCGATTCGCCGCAGGTAAATACATCTACTGCTGCATATCCCAACTCCGGCCAGGTATGAATTGCCAGGTGCGACTCTGAAATAACAACGACTCCACTGACTCCTTGCGGGCTAAACTTGTGAAAAACAACCTCTCTCACTTCAGCTCCAGCCTCCAAAGCAGCATTTATCATGATATCTTCCACTTGAGCGATATCATTCAATACTTCAAATTGACAGCCATATACTTCGGCTAGTACATGTCGCCCTAAAGACTGCAATCATGTCGCCTCCCTTTTAATTTATTTTTGTGCTCCCAAACCTCCTTAATGTAGTCGTTAAAACGCACATGTAGAATTTTAGCATAATTTTGTGCATTGTCAATAAAAATAATGTTATATTCCAGGAAAATATGCCCTATTGCTCGATAACATCCTCTGAGCCAAAAATACTATTCAATTACTATAATATGCTCTAATTTTTAAAAGTATTTATCCTGGTATAATATATAAATATTCTTTATGTATTTTTAGTTTATTGTTATGCTACTAAAAGTAGGACACCTGAAAATGGCTGGTAAAGACCACTCTATTATTCTACATCAATCCAGTCCATGCATGAGGTTGTTTATAGCGTGAATAAATTCCTTTTGATTGCCTTCCCCCAGCAAGTCATAGAGCAAAGCGTTGAATTCATATTTTATCTCCACAATCTGAGCCGCCACTTCGGCACCCTTTTCGGTAATAAACACCCTGATGGCACGCCGATCCTGGGGATCAAGACGTCTTTCCACCAGTTCATCTTTCTCCAGTTTGTCAACCAGAACCGTCATGGAAGAACTGTCAATGAGGGTCCGGCTGCCGATTTCTTTTAAGGTGATGCCGTTCTCCTCCTGTAAACAAAAAAGGATAAAGCTCTGGGGGATAGTGATCCCGAACTCCTCCAGCCGGCTACCCAAGTGTTTATCGATCTTTTTCATAGTAGCCCGCAGGTTGAAACCGATAAAGGCATTCAAACCATTCATGAGATTACTCCTCTCTTCACGTGCAAATGGTCTCTCTCTTTCTGAACCACTTTATACCATATTATAAAAGCATGTATGTTTATAAAACAAGCAATTCCTCTTCAAAACAGCAGATTTGCCGTTATCTCACCATTATTTGCTGACTGTTGCCGGCTGCGGCTTTTTATTGGTTAGAAAATGCCTTGAAGTAGACCACGCTTCGTGCTATCTTATTAGCATCGTAAACGATTAACCTGCGAAAGAGCATTGGCGGGGATGATGGTCCAAATCAGCTCAGACTTTTTGAAAACGGGCCCCTCCCCAATAGGATTCAGGAGTTGCCCGGCTGAAGAACCACATAAAAGAGGTGGGCCGGTTTTCCCTGCGAAGGAAATTTAGCAGGCCCGGGGAGCAACAAGGGCAAGACCCAAAAGCCTCCGTCCCTTGGGGTATGGGGGTTTTTATATTGGGAAAAATCGTGTAGTAGGGGGTATGACTATGACTGTTATGAAAAAGCGTATCTTAACCGGCGACCGTCCGACAGGAAAACTGCATCTCGGTCATTATGTGGGCAGTTTAGCCAACCGGGTGAAACTTCAACATGATTATGAAAGTTTCATTATAATTGCCGATGTTCAAGCCTTGACCACTCACTGGGAAAAAGATGAAAACCTCGCCAGGGATATTTACGATATTACTCTGGACTACCTGGCGGCAGGGTTGGACCCCGGACTGGCCACTATATTCTTACAGAGCATGATCCCGGAGATTCACGAATTGACCATGTATTACTCCATGTTTACCTCGGTCAATGTTTTGCGCCACAATCCCACAGTTAAGAGTGAAGCCGCCCAGCATGGTTTTAAGGACATGACCTATGGATTCCTAGGTTATCCGCTCAGTCAGGCTGCTGACATCAGTATTTTTAAAGCTCATCTGGTGCCGGTTGGCGAGGACCAGATCCCGCATATTGAACTGGCCCGCAAGATCGTACGTCGTTTTAACGATATTTACCAGCCGGTACTGGTAGAACCGGAGGCCCTGATTGGCGCCACCCCTCGCCTGGTAGGTCTGGATGGCAAAAATAAGATGAGCAAAAGCCTGAATAATGCCGTCTATTTGTCGGATAAGCCTGAGGTGGTGCAAGAAAAGGTAAGGAATGCGGTCACCGATCCAGCCCGTATACGCAAGACCGATCCGGGGCATCCTGAGATTTGCACGGTTTTTGAATATCACCGCGTTTTCAATCCTGCCGAGGTTGCAGCCATAGAATCGGATTGCCGTCAGGGCAAAATTGGATGTGTAGCCTGCAAAAAGAATCTGGCCGCGGTAATAAACCGGCTTCTCGATCCGATGCGTGAAACCAGAAGTTATTATGAAGCCCGCCCTGACGAAGTAAAAGACATTCTGCTGACTGGCACCGCCAAAGCTCATCAGGTAGCCCGTGAGACCATGTCGGAAGTCAGAGACGCCATGAAAATCGATTATTTTAAGCATGAATTTCCCCCGGCCTGTCCGGATCAATCTGAGGGCAGCTGAGGTTATTACCGGCAGTTAAAAAAGTCAGCGGACCCGGGGTCATTTTCCCAGCAGACTGCCCAGCCAGCGGGCGCAGCCGCCGGCATCAGTAGCCAGTATAAAGATGAGCAGCAAAACCAGCAGACCGATCATATTGTATTGCCATCGCTGCCGGTTGACCTTTTTGAAAGCTTCGCTTTGCAAATAGTCTTCATACTTTCTCCGGCGTGATCTGCTTTTGTTCAAAATTCAGGCCTCCCGATTTATTGAGAATTGGACCTTGCGCAAGGCAAGAACCATCCTCGCTTGCGCTGACCTTTTTCTTCAAGATAAATGATAAAGCCCGGGGTTACAACCCTGAACAGTCTTGCAAAACCCCGGCAGTATGGGTTTAAGGGTTTTAGTCCGGCATCAGAAGCCCGGTTCAACAGCGGGTGGCATTGTACAAGTCATCCTTTACAGGTACAATTATTTATAATCGACATAATCGACATTTTAGGGAGTGAAGACATGCAGGCCGTTAAGGAATTCAGATTGACACTGGTAAAACAAGATAAGCATCTGCGCTTGCCGACGGTAACCTCTATCATCGTAGTGCAGAACTTATATGATATTCTCTTCCAATATCTCATAGATCCTGACCAGGAAAGCCGCCTTAAACAGCTGATCGCGTTGATGGAGTTGCATATCAAGAGCAAGAGCAGGGCTCCTTTTTCCATACCGATGGAAGAGCTTGAATTCCTGGGCGAAGGTCTGGAGGAATTGAAGCTATTGAATTGGGCTGAGGTTGCAGTTACGGTGTTCCGCGTAGAAGTGCCGGGAGAGGATGAACCCGCTGAAGAAGACCTGGAGCCGATTTTTGATCTGCTTGAAGAATTATTGACATTTAAGCGGGTCGGTGACAGCGATCTCATCTATGTGTACCCTTCCCGCTTAACTATGTACTAACTAATTTCCCGAACAAAGGCATTTTTAGAAGGCCAGTAATGCCTCCCTGATAATCTTGGCCCCCAATATGGAGGTGTTGTCTCCTTTTTCATAGGGGGGAGCAACCTCCACCAGATCAAAACCCACCACGTCTAATTCAGCCAGAGAGTGCAATACCCGCAGCAGTTCCCGGGATGAAAAACCACCGGGTTCCGGTGTGCCGGTGCCCGGCGCGAAAGCCGGATCCAGCACATCTATATC